>JAURLC010000019.1 GCA_030831415.1 Bacillota bacterium
CATATCGGTGATATTTTGTGCTGTTGGTGTACCACCTTTAGTTGCAACTGCTTTAATTGCTCCTAAGTAAAGTAAGGCACCTTCTAATCCTGCCGCTTCTACTGGGTTTAGGTTTGCAAAGTCATTTTCACCGCCATCATTCGCTTGGTCATAGAAATTTATACGTTTTTCAAGATTGCTATCATCTCCAAAGTAAGGTGCATTGACATCTTGAACTAATGCATATTCACCATCAAAAATATCGGTAAAGAAACCTGCCGATAACTCCGAGACCATATATGCACGATCGGTAATGGCATTACCTGTTGCGACATATGTTAATTCAATGAGTTGTCGCATTTCCGAGCTGTATTGATCCAGTGTAGAAGCATCACCTAAGGCAGTAAAGTCACTTAGAATTGCGATGAAAGAATCAAGTCGAGTTGACTCAAAGTTAACATCAAAATCACCAGAAAAAATAGCTTCAATACGTTTCACTTTAAGTTCTTTTTCATCGTTATCTGTCGTTAAATAGGCGAAGTATTTCGTGACACCTGCGCCATTCAATAAATTATAAAAGGTTAAGGCTCGTGTTTTAAATACTTCGCTTACCGGTTGTTCCCCTGTTAATGCAGCGGTTGGATCATTAATGACGGTTGCTTCATTTCCGAACACTTTTGATCGTGATAATAAGTCAATGAGGGGTAATGTTGAATTTCCATCATTTAAATATGATTGCATGTTAAAGTTCGCACCTAAACTAATGTAGGATCCCGCATCCGCATCATAGAAATTGTTGAGTGCATTATAAATGACCCCGTTAGTGACAATCGTTGGGGTCGAGGTAGAATAGTCCATCGTATTTAAATCTGCGATAAAGTACTCAACAGGGGTTAAGTAGTAATCTTCATTCGATTCGGTATACGTTTCAAAAGAAATAAATTCAAATGCGTCCTTGAGCAACCCTGGAACGGCATCAAATCCGAGATTGGAATAGGCCAATACTGATTTGATGCGACCGATTCCAGCAGGGGCAATACTACCTACATCAATTCCATCAAGGTTACCAGCACTTGGTAAGTTGGCTTTAAATTCCTTAAAAATATTAAAGAAACGCGTTAATTCACCCAATTGTGTCTCCGTATCCATCCATGCATCAACAAAGGTCGTTGTATTTCCGGTTGGAAACAAGGTGGTGTAATTTTTCACTAAAAATTCAGCTTTTTCATCTTTGTTTGAGAACTGACCAACGTAGGCAAGATTTGGATTATTCACGTCATAAATTAAGTCTGCAACACGTGTATCAATCATCATTTTCACTATCATTTGTTCAAAGACCGTCAAGTCGGTTGCGATACCCGATGCCGTACCGGTTTGATGGAAAATATTGGATTGATATAAATCCTCAACAAGCGACCGCATATCATCTAAATTATCATTGCTTAGCGCATTAAGAGAACTAAAATCATTGGTTGCAACATCTTTAACCGTTTGGAAGATAGAAATTAACGTTGTAATTTCTGATTCTTGATAAGGTAGATATTCATCCCCAACTTGAAGATCATTGGGATTGTTACGTAACCCACGATATTGGGTGTTAGCAGCGGAGAAATCAACGCCTATCCCGCCGACATCGCCCGAGGAAAGCATCGTAGAGAATAAGTTAGGAATCGCAGGATAGACGATTGAGGAGCGATTCATGGTTAGAAGAAGGTTTTCTAATTTAGCAGTGCCTTCCGAGGTATCCGTTAATCCGCTAAACACATCACTACTTCCTGCTCCTGAAAAGGATGCAAAATCAATCTCAGTATCTTTGAACGCTTGTAAGATTGCGATGATACGTGCAATTTCCCCAGTTGTTTCAGTTGTCCAATCATCGGGAGATTCAATTCCAGCAAATTGGTTATCCAATTGACGAATATCTTCTGTGAGTAGCGTTAGTCGCGTATTTTGATCTTCGAGATCGTAAATAAATGTATCCATGGTCGACGTATTTAAAATCATACGATACGTTTGTTCGAAGATGGTTAAGTCATTATTAACTGCACTGTTGCCTGTTTTAAAAGTATTAAAGACAAACGATTCATGCATTTTCGTTAACAAGCCTGCAAACAATGGAGGATTGATTAAATCGGACGTAAAGGCACCACCCCCACTTAATCCAATAGATTGAATATCCCAATATACATCAAGAAGTTGGGAAATTTCTGTCCCTCTAGATTCTTTGTTCGGTTCAGAAGCAAAGTATCCTGTGTTCGCATCAGACATCGTTAAACCATTAATATTAAATGAGTCAGATTCAAAGATATTGGTAAATAATTTCCCAATCGAAGGTGACACAAGTGTTGAATCGTTCATCGATAACAATAACGTTTCAACCTTGACTAATCCTTCTTCCGTATTAAGTAACCCTGAAATCGAATCACCACCAAATGTCGCAAAATCAATCTCAGTGTTTTTAAACGCGTCGAGAATGTTGATAATGCGGCTTATTTCACCCGTTTCACCGCGCCAATCGCTTGCGGATTCTGTATCTCCAAAACTATTGGTTAACTGAGCGATATCAGCTTGAAGTAACGCTAAGCGAGCAGTATTATCCGCTTCATCATAAATAAAGGTGTCTAGCGTAGATGTATTTAAAATCATTCTTACGGTTTGTTCAAAGACCGTTAAATTTTGGTTGGCATACGAATTGCCTGACTTAAATGTGTTGAACACTTGTGAGGCGTACATTTTTTCAAGTAACCCTTCAAACAAGGGTGGATCGATTAAGTCAGAAGTAAAAGCGCCTCCTCC
The DNA here is from genome assembly GCA_030831415.1 of Bacillota bacterium. Lineage (GTDB taxonomy): Bacteria > Bacillota_I > Bacilli_A > RFN20 > CAG-826 > UBA970. The sequence continues at coordinate 2,776 of JAURLC010000019.1, forward strand.
CGTTAATCCAATCAACTGAATATCCCAATAAATGTCAAGAATCAAGGAAATTTCTGTTGCCTTTTCCTCCATGGTGGTTGTTTCTAGCGTGAAATAGGCGGTGTGAGAATCCCCCATGTTTAACCCATTGATATTAAAGGAATCCGATTCAAAAATATTTCCAAACAAATTGCCAATGGCAGGTCCAATTATGACAGATTCGTTCATTGAAAGAAGGAGGTCCTCTACTTTACCTAGTCCTTCTAACGTGTTTAAAAGACCAGAAATGGAATCTCCACCAAAAGTTGCAAAATCAATACCAGTGTTCACAAATGAGACCATGATATCGACGAATCGTTGAATTTCACCCGTTTCACCGCCCCAATCATCCGTTGTACCTTCCCCAAAATTATTATCTAATGCGATCATATCTACTTCTAATGCAGCAAGGCGCTGCGCTTCGGTTAACGTATCATCATATACAAACGTATCAAGGGTCGAGGTCGTTAATAGGAATTTGTACGCTTGTTCAAAGACGGTTAGATCTCCGTCAGTTCTTGAATAGCCAATTTTAAATGAATTAAATAGTGCGGCATCATGCATGATGCCAAGCAAGTCACCAACTGTTTGGATGGTTTCTTCGTTAAAGTTTGCGATATCAAAACTACCACCACCATCTAATCCCATATCGGCGATAGTGTCGATTAAATCTGCAGTCGCAACGATTTGTTCAGCCCGATTTTCTTGATCGAGTTCTAAAAAGACAAAGATATTCGTTTGTGAAAGACTTAATGATCCGATGTCAAAATTAGACGAACCAAAAATAGAATCGTAAATGTTATACAGTAAAACACGCAAGGAAGGCGCGTCATTTAACGTGAGCAAAAGATCAGAGATCGTCTCCCCACTTAAATTGGTTCCCGACGTCAAGTCATCAATAGACACGTTTTGGAATGCTCCAATAAAGCCTACAATATTTTCGATTTCACCACCGACAAATTCATATTGTTCAAAACCATTAGCATCAAGGATGGGTTCATTGGTGATGTCATCCCGTATGAGTTGTTTTGTTCCAAACCATGCATCCATGGTTTCTACATCATTACTAATTGCATAGAAATCTTGTGTAATGATTGTGTATTCATCCGCGTTGTCATCATCAAATTGTGATAAATAAGGAGTTGGATCAACAAAGTAAGAACTAATGTCGCCTATCCCTTTTAACTGGTTCAATAAAAAGTCAGGGAATAAATATGTCCCATCTGCTTTCATAAAGATTTGAGAAGCTGCCAATCCTTGAAGTAATTCTTCGACCATGCCAACATCACTATTTAAAAAGTCCAAATTGTTTAATCCATCAGCAAAATTCGTTAATTGCTTCACAAGGAACACTAAATTTGACCCTTCTTCTTCCCATGAGGTTACATTTCGGAAAGAGGTGCCAAGGTCTTCATCGAGTAATCCACCGGTTGACCCAAATAGGCTATCCAGAATACCGCCAAAGGAAGCGGAAATAATTGAAGAGCGTTCTGCATATGCAAAGATTTTATATAACGGGGCAACGTCAGGATCCGCTAAATCTTCACTTCCGGATGCTAAATCGTTTAATGCGTCAAAAATATCACCCGAAATATCGAGTAATCCGGAATCTAAAGCTGCAGTTAAGAAGTTAACAAGATGATAATTTTCTCCACTATTTGCTTCATCTACGACATCCCCTTCATCAAAGAGGCCGTTATTATTCGAGTCGGTATAAACAGTTGTCCAACCATCAGACTCACCACTAGGAACAACCCCACCAAAGCCATCATCTAAATCTGCTTCTTCTATACCAAACCCTTCAACAAGTGAGAAAATTCCACCAATCATTTGACGATAATTGGTCGCTTTATCAAGGGAGATAGGATTTAAATTTAAAATGTTGGAAGCGTAAATAGAGTCTAATAACCCAACAAGGTTTCGAGAAATCGTGGGAAATTGATTAATCAGATCACTTTGAACATCCAAAATGGGTAGTGCATATCCTAGCATATCGATCACAATATTTAACTCTCGTGACAATGAATCAAATTCAAAGTTTAAATCATCGGTCGTAATATTAATGAGGGTTAAGAAATCATTAAACGATGGATCGGCAAACGTAGTTTCTAAAAATCCAGGAACAATCGTTAAAATCATTTCTGAGCGATCGAGTTTGGGAATTAAATTTTGTTTTAAGTCCGCTCGAAAATCCGCATCATTTAAAATATCTAAGACATTGACGGAGGCACCGGGTTCTAAAAGTCCTGCTAAGGTTTCGTTACTTAATGCTGTACCGACAATACTAAACAATCCGGCAAATTCTTGTTTATAGGAGAGTCGCACTTCTCCCAATGTTCCATCATTAAAGCTTTCAACCAAAGTTGTTAGTTCCGTATCATCATATCCTTCACCTAGTACACTTAATAACGTAGGTAAAACAAGCGAATCAACCAGCCCTGGAACGCCACGCATAATTAAATCTGAATCAAATAATGACGTACGATTAATGGATTTTCCTGTTATTGAATCATTATTAGTTGCAAGACCATCTTCACTGACATCTCCCAAAATTACTTCAACGAATAAATCAAAATTATCTAAGACGACACTAGTTAAGGTTGGAGGTTCATCGACCATACGAGGAGTTTCTACTGTCGGTTCAAGTAACGTAGAAGTTCCGGTTAATGTTTCTAATAAAACTTCACTAAGTCCATCCGCTTCGTTATATAGTTCATAGACAAGATCGTACACAAGTTTTAATTCTGCACCAAATGCAATCGATTCATATTCTTCCCATTCGGTAGGTAAAAAGGTCGATAAACCAAGTCCACCAGCAGGTACACCTGAAGCTAATTCTTGTTCCACTAAGCCAAAAAGAACCGCTGGAATCACTTGAGATAAAAATGGAGAATCATCGATTGCAAGAAGAATGTCTCCAATTTCTGATTGATTTTCTTCTGCAAACAAACTAGGAAGTAGGACATCTAATCCTGTATTGTTTGCCAAAACACCATCCAAAATTCCTGTACGAACAACACCGGATAAAATCTCACCGATGTTGACAAGTTCTTCTTCCCAATCTACCGCATTAAAATCTACTTTTTCTGGATCAACAAATTGTTGAACTTCGTCGAGATTAAATGCAATCGCGACCGCAATCGGAATAATTTTCATAACCAACGTAGAACCCGTAAGGCTCGTGATTAAATTGGTAATGGCGTTTTCGGTCAATAATAACGACGTATCAATGGTTGATAACGTTTCATCAATTGCCCCAGTCCCAAGCAATGTCGCTGCAATTTCAATAATCGAATCTAGTTCATCCGATAAGGTCAAACGGTAGTTATCTAAATCTTCACCTGTCACAAAGTCCATAAGCATGGTATCAATCGTTTTACCATCTTCAGAAATGGACCAATCAAACAAAACCGTTGAAAACATGGATTGATCATAGACATTCACGTAACCCATGATTTGATCGTATAAGGCTGAATCAATCTGTTCACCATATTCATCATCAAAATCTTTAAACGACGTTGTGATGGTATTCACCAAAGAGGTAAAAGGAGAAAGAAACATGGTTAATACAAGCATCATTTTTACGGCACCTGCTAACCCACCAAGCAAACGCATTTTCTTCTTTTTACGCCAAAGTTTTGGAATAAAGAAACGGAAAGGAATGAAATACAAAATTGCCGCAAGAGTTTCGCCTAGAAGGAAGATAACCACTGCCAAAACAATAAAAATCAAATAACGGATGAGTACAAAAGTTAAGGCAAGTACTAATTCAGAAATCTCAGGAGTAATAAAATATCCAAATCCTAATAAAACTTGTTCAAGTAAATTATTAATGGTCTCCGATAACGTCGTCACCGGAACACTAATTAACCCCGTTCCTAAATCAAAGTTTAGCGAAGAAAAACCTGCAGATCCTGCAATGGATGCAATGTCATAATCCATGGCAAAGTTCACGAGTTCTCGTGTAAACAGTACCGATAATGTGATTAAAATGCCGATAAAAATGAGTCTAAACCCTTCGTTCCATATACCGCGAATTAGGCCAAATAAAAACCCTAGTAAAACTAATCCAACAACACCATAAAAAGCGTAGTCCATATACATGGCAAGTGTCTCAGGTGCAAGATTGATAAATAATAAAAACATAGTGTTGCCTCCGTTTTCGGTATCAACTTATTATATAATAATGTTATGGCATTATTAGTATTATTTTTCCTAACGAATTCATGATTAAATTAACTTATAATCTTTCAAAGCAACGAAGTCTAGCATTGTTTTTATCCGGTTGGATAGGATTAACCATATTGTCATTATTCTTTACTTTACTGGTTGTCACTATAGGACCGTTTTTTTTGGAAAGTCTTGAACTAGAAAATTTGTTACAAAGTTCGCAATTTTTAAGTTATTTAAATTTGTTTACGTATTCATCTTTATTTTTTCTTTGTATCGTAATCTCGTGGCACATACTTCCAAAACTTTTTCAAGAAGCTTTGAACCTGATGAGATGGATAAAAGGTTTGGGCTACGGGTTTGGTGTTTTATTGGTTGGAGTAGCGCTTGGTATCGTTTATGACATTTTAAATATAAGATTGGATGATAATTTAAATCAATCGACGATTAATTCCCTTGTAATTGAACTCCCATTGATTAGTTTTATTACGTTTACCTTATTGGGACCCATCGTTGAAGAATTCACGTTTCGTTTGGGATTATTTACGTATATCGCAAAACGTTCTCGTATATTAGCCTACATCGTCACCTTAACATTGTTTGGCTTAATCCATTTCAATTACACCAATACAAATTTAACTAATGAACTTCTTAATTTACCTTTTTATTTAGCGGCAGGATTGTTTTTTTGTTACGTGTATGAAAAAGAGGGATTTCTTGTTGTTACTATTGCTCATATTACAAACAATTTGATTTCAATTTTATCGATTTTACTTATTACCAATATAGGAGGCTCTAGTGTATGAACCGAACAGTTCTTGATTCCTATCATTTAAAATGGATTGCTTTAATAACTATGTTTATTGATCATACAGGCGTCATTGTCCTCCTGCCTATTTTAGGTTCCACCCATGGGCTATATGTCTTATTTCGTTTAATAGGACGTTTAGCATTTCCATTATTTTCCTTTATGGTTGTTGAAGCGCTAAAGCACTCAAAAAATCCACTTCGTTATATACAACGACTTGCCTTCATGGGTGTATTGATTGGAACTGCCATTGTTGGGTTAACATGGTATGGATTTGATGTGTTTGCCGGTAATATTTTTATTGATTTAAGTTTGGGAGCATTAACGATTTACTTTTTGTTACATCGAAATATTTGGATTCGTTTGTTATCCATCTTCCCCTTTCTTTATATCGCCATTATTCAAGTGTATGAAGCGTCCATTCGTGTCCAATTCCCTTACATTAACGCTATTCGAGCAGACTATGGAATATATGGTTTTACGTTAATTCTTAGTTTCTTCCTTGCAAAAAAATGGGTGGAATGGTTAAGAAGACGACAAGATTTAGACTCACAAATTTCTACCAATTGGATACAAACGCAACAAGCGTCGATGACCTCGGGATTAGCTTTACTCCTTGTTAATCTATTTTGGTACATCCTTTTTTTACTGAATCCTTACAACTCGGAATTGAGTTTTATGGGTGCGCAATCCTATGCAATTTTAACGATGTTTTTAATTTTTCGTTATAGTGGTAAGCTCGGACGACCACCCCGATGGTTCAAACCTTTTACGTATGCTTTTTACCCCTTACATTTTGTTGTGATATATTTGATATATGAATTGGCGATGATCCTCATCTAGGAGGTAAAAGTATGGTCCATGAATTAAATGCATCCGAAGATTTAAACACATTGATTCAAAAGAACAAAGTTTTTATCGATTTTTATGCAGACTGGTGTGGTCCGTGTAAAATGCAAAAACCAGTATTACTGTCCTTTGCTCAGGACCATCCAACCTACTTAATCATCAAAGTTAATGTCGACCATTTTAGTGATTTGGCTGAACAATTTGGGGTATTATCGATTCCTACACTTTTTGTTTATGAAAACGGAAAGGAAGTTTATAAAAAGCCTGGCTTCCATGCCTTATCACAACTTGAAAATCTCTAGTTCGCTGGGACCTTTTGCTTCATAGAAAAATATGCTATATTAGGTGACGTCGGTAATTTTTGCAGGTGTAGTTCAGTGGTAGAACATCAGCCTTCCAAGCTGATTACGCGGGTTCGATTCCCGTCACCTGCTCCATTCTAAACAAGTTAAAACTTGTTTTTTTTTACCCTTTTTTTGATTACAATAAACTTAAGATGAATTATGAAATTGTGATTGCGACAAACAATCAAGATAAAATAGACGAAATCAAAGCTTTCTTTCAAGATTACACCGTTGATTTTTTAACGTTAAAGGATATTAAACTCAAATTGGCTGTTAACGAAACAGGGAAAACTTTTTTAGAAAATGCCTTGATCAAAGCAAAAGCAGTTGCCAAGAGTGTGAACAAAACCATTATCGCCGATGACTCGGGCCTACAAATTGATGCCTTGAAAGGCTTTCCTGGTGTATACTCAGCTCGATGGAGTGATCATTTATCCATCCAGGATAAAAATCTCGAATTACTTAAATTAATGGAACCTCATAAACTTCGGAAGGCACAATATACATGTGCCCTTGTCATTTCTTATCCTATAAAAGAAATTCGATTTTTTGTTGGAACCACAACGGGAAAGATTACCAAAGAACCTGTTATTGGTCCTTATGGTTTTGGTTATGATCCGATCTTTTTAAGTGATGAACGAAAACTTACTTTTTCACAAATACCGTTAGATGAAAAAAACAAAATTTCCCATCGTGGGCGTGCCTTAGAAAAATTGCGTATATGCTTATTAGAAAAAAAACTGATCACCAAAACTAAAAGAAGGAGTCGTTAATGGCAACGACCACTTGGTTTAAAATCGACAACGCTGGAAAATTATTTCCGGTCGTGACGAATCAACGACGTGCATCCTATTTTCGACTTGTCGCTAATCTCCATGATGTCATCGACCCCATCTTACTTCAAAAAGCTGCCGAAACGACACTTCATCGTTTTCCAAACTTTAACACTCGTTTAAAGAAAGGCTTATTTTGGTATTACTTAGAAACGCAACAACGAAAATTTAAAGTCAAACCAGAACCTAATTTATTTGGTTCTATTTCTGATCCTAACGATCCCCATATTCATTTGATTGAAATTTACTATCATCGTCAACGTATTGCCATTGAAATCTTTCATTCGGTGACCGATGGTCGTGGGGGGATGGAATTTTTAAAAACACTCGTACTCGCCTACTTACGTCTAAAGAAATTACCGGTCTCTTCCGAAGGCCTAATTTTTGATGCCGATGATGTTGCCACCGATAATGAACTTGAGGATAGTTTTCAAGCAAAAATTAAACCAGGGTATTCGGAGTGGCTACCTACAAAAAAAGCGTTTCATTTACATGGAGATTATTTTCCTCATCATGGCCATTATTTAACCCACCTCACCCTATCGGTAACCGAACTCAAAAAAATAGCGAAACTTCACGACCTATCGATCACTGGTTTTTTAGCAAGTTTGTTAATCTATCAATTGGTGATTAAGCAAAATCTTGAAAATCCCAAAAAACGTCGTCCCATCATTTTATCGATTCCCGTCGATATGCGAAAATACCTTCCTTCTACAACGATGAAAAATTTTGTTATGACGATTAACATCGGTCGCGTCTATTCTGTTCAAACCACCTTGGAAGATGTCATCAATGATGTTAGAAAACAGCTCAAAGATGGTCAATCCATTGATAAATTAGCCCCTCAAATACGTGCAAATATGATTGCAGAACGAATGCTGTTGGTCCGATTTGTCCCCTTATTTATCAAACGGATCATTATTTACTCTGTCTTTAATCGCGTGGGAGAACCAGCGTTGACTTTTGCGATGTCCAATTTAGGACAAGTCACGATGCCTGAAAGCACCAAACCTTACCTTAATTCCTTTGAATTTATGATTTGCTCAACAAAAGTTATGCCAATTAACTTAGGCGTGGTCTCTTTTGAAGATAAACTTATCTTGTCTTTCTCTCGTATCATAACCGATCGAAGCTTTATTGAACATTTTGTCCGAACACTCCAATCGGATTATGGACTTCAACTATTAGTGTACGGAAACCGTTGGGAAGAAGAAAAATGAAACAAAACATAACGTGTCCTAAATGCAACATTCATGTTCATGCATCACACTCACATTGTCCGGTATGTGGACGTTTTTTACATGAGGTAGATGCTACGAATAAACAACATCTTTATCCAACCCCAGACTATAAAAAAATCGATAAAAAAACCTCCACAACACTACAATCTATTCTTGCCTTTCCGTTATTGTTTGCCTTATTGTTTACTATTTTATTGGATTCATTTGTCCTCCAAAGTAATTTCGGGCCAAGTTTTCTGGTTACATTAGTCGTGCTTTATGCCTGGATATTAATTTATCGGACGATCTTACCAAAAAATGGTCCTGGTGAAAAAATATTGTGGCAAATGATGGGTTTAACACTCTTCTTTCTTCTTCTTGGCTTTATCACTGAAGGCAGTTTTAATACGTGGCCAATTCAATATGTAATCCCCATCATTCTAGGTTTTGGGAATGTGTTATTCTTCATCATCGTCACCGTTCAACGACGAACGGATGTCATCTTGTTACAAATGTTATTGATGAGTGTTTTTTCAATGGTACCTTGGATTTTATCCTTCGTTGGCCTTAACGATGAACGGTTAACAAGCTTTATTATTTTCCTTCTTGGTTTACTTAACATAATTGCGTTAGTGACTTATTTACGAAAGAAATTTTTCGCCTACATTCAACGTTGGTTGCACATATAAAAAAGACAAGGTATCCCTTGTCTTTTTTTCTTGATAAGAAGTAATTCTTATTTACGTACTTTTAAGGAATCTTTACCGCGGTATTCGCTTTGATTACCGAGTTGATCTTCAATACGTAGTAATTGATTATATTTGGCAACGCGGTCTGTACGACTCATCGACCCAGTTTTGATTTGACCGGCATTGGTTGCAACCGCTAAATCAGCAATGGTTGTATCTTCACTTTCACCGGAACGATGGGAGACAACTGCCGTATAACCGTTATCTGCCGCTAATTTCATCGCTTCTAATGTTTCGGTTAATGTACCGATTTGATTCACTTTAATTAAAATGGAGTTAGCAATTTTACGTTTGATGCCTTCTTGAAGAATTTTTGGATTGGTGACAAATAAATCATCACCAACAAGTTGGACTTGATTCCCTAATCGAGCAGTAAGTTTTTCCCAACCATTCCAATCTTTTTCAGATAATCCATCTTCGATCGATACAATTGGATATTGACTCACTAACGAAGCATACCATTCAATCATTTGATCGGTCGTTTTCTTACCTTCCCCACTCTTCTTTAATTCATAAACACCTTCTTCTTCGTTATAAAATTCACTGGCGGCGACATCCATGGCAAGAAAAATATCTTTACCAGGTTGATATCCAGCAGCTTGAATGGCTTCCATGATGACATCTAATGCTTCTTGGTTGCTCTTTAAATTCGGGGCAAATCCACCTTCATCTCCGATGGCGGTAATATGTTGTTTCTTTTTCAATACTTTCTTTAAGTTATGAAAGACTTCTGCACCCCAACGAATCGCTTCTTTGACAGAAGGGGCACCTAAAGGCATAATCATAAATTCTTGGAAGTCAACGGAACTATCCGCATGCGCCCCACCATTGATGACATTCATCATCGGAGCAGGTAGCACTTTTGCTTGATTGCCGTATAAGCGACCTAAATATTGATAAAGAGGAAGTTTTTCATCGATTGCAGCAGCTTTGGCTACGGCTAATGAAACCGCAAGAAGCGCATTGGCTCCTAAATTGGTTTTAAAATCAGTACCATCCATGGCTAACATCGTTTGATCCACAAGTGTTTGATCAGTAACGTCTAATCCGATCACTTTTGGACCTATGAGTTTATTGACATTATTGACAGCTTGGACAACACCTTTTCCTAAAAAGCGCTTTGCATCATTATCTCGAAGTTCCATCGCTTCGCGTTCACCCGTCGATGCACCTGAAGGAACGATTGCAGAAGCAAATGAACCTGCTTCTGTTGTGACTTCGACTTCAACGGTAGGATTTCCACGTGAATCAATCACTTCCCGTGCGTAGACAGTTTTAATTTTCGACATACTCAATATGCCTCCTTTTTTAACCGAAGTTATTATATGCTATTTTCAATAGTGATGGTAGACGAACTACTTGTTTTTCTTTTGTTGTGGAGAACGTTGCAAAAAGAAATGATACACAGAAAAGATTGTTATCAATATGGCTAAGACAATCGCTAATTGAACCCACCCTTGATACACAACTCCAACAAATAAAAGTAAAGGAAAACCTAGTGGAATCGCCATCGACGAACCATAAACAATATCATTGGTTGCAGGAGTTTTAAAATAAGGATCTTTTTCTCGTAACAAGGCAACACCAGTAGACGCAGTTCCCGTCATGGTTCCAAAAAAGACTAAAAAGGCTTCTTCGGGATAATAAGGATAAACGCGTTGGGTAATAAACCGTAAATACATATAGGTGGCAAACGTACCAACAACTGCTAAAGTTAATAAGGTAAGAACAAAACCACTTTCAAGAACGACAGAAATATCAATCGCCATAATACTTGCAATCATCATCACATCAAATGCTAACCCTGCAACACGGTTGAGCAAAAAATCATTCGTATAAATCCTTTTCATCACTTTTCTTCGAAGCAACGTACGAGTAATATTTTTATAAAGCATGCCCATAAACACGACAATAATAAAATTAAATCCGTATAGCAAACCGATTAAATTATTGATTAAAAACGTCACATTTGACGCAAGAATAAGTTGTTCTAATCCATAAATCACAATCCATGAGACAAAATAAACAAGCCCAATAATGGCAATTTGAATCGTCAGTTTATCAACCGCATCGACTAAAGGAATTTGACCATTGCCTTCTAAAACCGTTGATTCGGATGCAGCTTCCATCGAGGATTCTGTTGGTTCAGGTAATTTCCCTTGTTTTTTCAGTTGGTTTAAATAGATGACACCACCGATTGAGGCGGCTAAAAATCCCATGGCAGCAATCGACAAGCCCATATCGATTCCAAATTCAAACCCAGCTGTATTGGTGAAAATACTACCGACAGATAAGGCTTGGCCCGGTCCTTGTCCAAAGCCCATGGGTAACAAAAATCCAGCAAATTCAGGAATGCTTGTAAAAAGAAAACTAAACGCAATGGTTATGAATAAACCAAGAATACCTTGTAACAAATAAGAATTGACGATTACCATCCCACTTTTAACGGCATTCGCTTTTAACCGAACAGGTCCCTCATTCAGTTGATCCATTCCTTTGAGTGTTAAGGCTGCAAAACCAATCGCAATGGCATGGTAGGTAAAACCTGCCAGCACTTCTCGTGTGATAAGCGGAGTTCCATCGATGATGATTTCAAAAGTAGGAAAAATTCCACCGGTGACAAAATATTTTATAAATAGACCTAAAAAACCACCAATTACGGCAACAGGTAATAACGATTTTTTCAATAATGGAACGCGTCTTCGTAAGACATTCGCCAAAAGAAGGATGGTCATAATAAGACCAAATTGGACTATGATACTCCAAAATGTATTAAAGTCCGAGAAGGGTCGCAAGCTGCTCGTTAGAATCGATTTCATCATGTTTTCCTCCTTGATGAAGTAAATATTGCAAATACATTAACGCTGCATATGGTGAATGTTGTCTAGGAAATTGAAGTAATAAGGTTAGGTCCCCTTCGAGATAAATAATTAATTTAGTTCGTACTTGAATCGCTGCGGACAAAACTGAACCTATCGAATATACTAGTTGCTTTTCCTTTAAACTTAATGTTACCTCATTTCGAGAAATTTTAAAGGTGCATTGTTGCATCGGTGAACGCCGTTTTTCACCTGCTTTCCAAAACGACACCATTCCAGCATACTTAAGTGAGAATTCATCATGGTGTCGTAAATAATCAATGAAGCGAATCTTGTTGGCATCATCCATGGTTTTTAGTGTGTACATATTATGTTTTTCATGGATCAAACCATCTTCTCCATAAAAAGCGTGATAATGACACGATTGACAATGCAATGCATGCTTGGTAGAAATCATTGATAAAACCATGTTACAAGAAGGACAGGTAAAGATTAATTTGTGCAACCCTTCCGCTCTATTTTTTCCTTTAAATTCTATTTTAAATGGAGCCTTATAAGCAGAGACAGATAAGGCGTCATAAACGATTTGATCGACGTCTTTATCGGATAATGACGCATATTCAGAAGGCAATAATCGACGATTTTCCACAATGGTTGAGCGTCCAAATTTCCGAAAGTAAGCCCAGCGAGGTGCGGATAAATACAAACCATGAATATTAAGAAAAATAACTGGCATTTTTAGGAATTTAATAAGGCGTCCAATGCCTTTAGGTATGGTAACAGGTTCACCGTGCATTGTCGCATTACCTTCTGGAAATATCGCGATGTTTCCACCTTCATTTCGAACGGATACCATGCGTTTAACCACTGCTAAATCCGTCATTGATTTACTTTTTGGAATCGGATTAAAGAAATAACGTAAAAACCAACTTCCAAATCCTGAGTTCAATAATTGTTCAGAGGCAACAAAGTAAAGGGGGACATCAAACATCATGTCCGTAAAAATAATGTCAAATTCTGCAGTATGATTGGCAAGAATTAAAAATGGACCTTGCTTTTTGATTTTTATCTTTATCGCTTTAAAGCGATAATAAAGCTTGAAAAAAGGACCGAAAATAAAACGAAAAATAACAAGAAAAACGTAATGTCTCTTTAACGTATAACGCTTCGTTTTCATTCCTCTATGGGGCGTACAAATGCACTTCGTGATTTGTGTTGGGTATGCTCAAAATGTTTCCATAACGATTGAATATGTTGATTCGTAAGTAGTTCAGGACCGGTTTCAGCATATTCAATATTATTTTTAATCGCATTCGTTAATGCATCGACAAAAATTAATGAAAGGACGCCACTATCTTTGTATTGCGGATCAACGGCAACCAGGAGCATATCTAAAACTCGACTTTGTTTCAATTCTTTAAAAAACGAGAAAATCCCAAATGGAAAAAGGTGCCCTCGATGCTCTTTAAGAGCTTTTACAGGAGATGGAATCATTAATCCAAAGGCAACTAAGTTTTCTTGTTCATCACAAACAAGTTGAATGTAATCTAAATTAACGAGTGGAATATATTGCTTGGCGAGCATATCCATTAACTCTTCTTTAACAGGAACATATCCATATAAATGATCATAGGTCACATTCATCAAACGAAAAATCTTTTTAATGTAGGGTGCCAATGTTTTAAAACGTTTATTTTTAACGCGTACAAGATGTAAATTATTACGTTCTAAGACACGTTTGGATATTTTCACTAATAATTCAGGAATTTGTTTAGGAACCTTAATACGATATTCATTCCATGTTGCATCTTTAACAAATCCATATCGTTCGAAAAAATCAACATAATAGGATGCAGTATAAAATGTGACAAACATGTTTAGTTGGTCAAATCCTTGGGTTAATAATCCTTCTTTGTCTTGATCTGAATACCCTAATGGACCTGCCATTTCTGTCATTCCATGAGCTTTTCCAAAAGTTTTCACCGCATCCATAAGGGTGATAAAAACATCATAATCTTCAATAAAATCAATACGATTAAATCGAATTCTTTTTTCGTGATATTTCTCATTTGAAAAACGATTAATAATCGCGGTGACACGACCGACAATTTGACCATTCTTTCTTGCGATAAAGCTTTGAAAATCACAATAGGAACTTGCAGGATTTTTAGAAGGTGTTAAATTACTGATTTCATCTTCAAAAATGTATGGTGTGAAATAAGGATTGTCCCGATATAACACCGTAGGAAAATCAATGAACGCACGTAAGTCCTTCTTGGTTTGTACTGGATGAATGGTGATCATGATAACGCCTCTGAACTTATTTTAAGATATTTCAAACAACTTGGATACAAGAAAAAAACTCACCTTCGTGAGTTTGATGGCGGAGTAGAAGGGATTTGAACCCTTGCACCGGTTTCCCGATCTAACGGTTTAGCAAACCGTCCCCTTCAGCCTCTTGGGTACTACTCCAACGCTACAAATAGTAGCATATCTACTTCGTAAAAAACAACCTAATAAGCACGTGCGAACAAGACGATTCGTTTCGCAGGTTTACCTGTAATTGCACAAGTAGGTGCTAAACCTTTTTGATGGAACGGAATAACGCGTGCCGTTGCTTGTGCCTTTTCTTTAATGATAGTTTCAACCTCATGTTCATCACTAACTGACATTCGGACATAGCCACCATGGGTATTCAAAATGTCCAGCAATTCTTCCAAAGAATGAGCATCACGAATGTGATCATTTAAATGCTGTTGAGCTGATAACAATAATCGTTGATGTAACTCTTTTAACAAAATGGGTACTTGTTGAGACACATCACTTAAGGACACCATACGTTTTTCTTTGGTATCACGAAGGGCGATAACGACTTGTCCTTGAGCTAAATCACGAGGACCAATTTCAATACGTAAGGGAACACCTTTCATTTCATATTCAGCAAATTTCCACCCTGGTGATTGCGGAGAATCATCGAGTTTGACACGCAAACCTAATTTAATTAATTCTGATTGTAGGGATCGAGCAGCTTCTAAGACTCCTTCCTTTTGCATCATAATTGGAACGAGGACCACTTGAATGGGGGCAACAAAAGGAGGCAAAACAAGACCATTATCATCACCGTGGACCATAATGAGACTTCCAATAAGTCTTGTCGAAACGCCCCATGAGGTTTGATGGGCATATTGTAACGTGTTATTTCGGTCTTGAAAACGGATATTAAACGCCTTAGCAAAACCGGTTCCAAAATAATGGGTCGTTCCTGATTGTAACGATTTACCATCATGCATTAAGGCTTCGATGGCATACGTTTCTTCTGCACCTGCAAATTTTTCTTTTTCTGTTTTTCGACCTGATAAAAATGGAATGGCAAGTAAATCCTTACCAAGTTGTTCATAAATGGATAACATACTGAGCGTTTCTACGCGTGCATCTTCTTCTGATTCATGGACTGTATGACCTTCTTGCCATAAAAATTCCGCCCCTCTTAAAAAAGGACGTGTCGTTTTTTCCCATCGGACCACGGAACACCATTGATTATATTTTTTCGGCAAATCACGATATGAACTAATGATTTTACTATAATGTTCACAAAATAAAACTTCTGATGTTGGACGAATGATGAGGGGATCGTCTAATTTTTCTTTACCACCATAGGTTGCAATTAACGTTTCTGGCGCGAAACCTTCAACATGTTCTTTTTCTTTATTAAAAAGCGATTCTGGAATGACCATTGGCATGTAAACATTTTCATGACCTGTTTCTGCAAAACGTTGGTTAAGGTATGCTTGAATGCGTTCCCAAATAGCGTATCCATATGGCCGATAAATAATAAATCCTTTTGTGGAGGAATAATCCATTAATTCGGCTTTTTTACATACATCGGTGTACCATTGTGCAAAGTCAACATCACGTGAAGTGATTGCATCGTTTTTAATTGGTTTTTCCATAAATTTTCTCCTGTTTGAACATCCTTTGTTGGAAACGATTCATCGTTTGAACGGTGGGTTGCATTGGTTCCTTTTGCCAACTGAGAATGAAATCAGCACTCAAGATTTTAACACGATTTAAGGGAAGTAAATCGACTGCACCTTCAGAATATAAATCAAAGATCATAAATGGTTTGTTATAAATTGCAAAAACTTGTAGGATTCGTTTGAATTGAAGCAACGCTTTTTCATCGGATTCCAAATATTGAATACGACGAGAATCAAGGACAAAAAATTGACATTGTTCGTAAATGGAAGAATCTAAGTCTTGATTCGCATCATCAAGGACAAGGCCAACGTTAATTTTTTGACGGGTAAATAAAGACAGTAATGGCAATACATCGGCTGAGGGTAAGTTAAGCTCTTTCATTTCAAGTTCGTCAAAGAAAAATTGATGTCGGAAAGGGGTTGAAAAGACATCATATTCTTTCATAATCGAATCAAGAGGCATTTGAATGGAAAGTGGAATTAATAATTTTTCACTTGTTGAAACATGGATTTCTTGAATTTTTTTCACATACTGATCATAAAATGCTCGTGCATCATTCGTATTGGAAGCCATTTGCAAAATTTCTAAGGTTGACAAAATGATTTCTTGATGCGGTTGAATTTGTATCAATTGACCAGCATACGTAAAATTCGACAAATCTAAATAAGGACGAAATCCGAGCTGAAAATTAAATTTTGCAAAAAGTTCCTTACGACGATGGTCGATAACTTGGTCTTGATTAGAACTCATCGGTTGGACTGGATCATACACTAAAAAATTCATGCTCTTTGAAAACATAAACGCATTCATTTCGCGAGCCTTTAAAATCAACGCTTTTAAATCATTGGGAAAATATTGATGCTCGACAATCGAAACCGTAAATTTCACGAGTGTATCTAAAGAATTCAGTTCTAAGTATTGGGCAATCATTCGAATAAAGGTTTGCGCGATTGAAATGTAACCTTGACGTTCTAATCGTTGCGTTGAAAGTATGTAAATGTCATTTAAGGTATCGATGATTTGTAATTGATTCGAGAGATATGGTAATAATTTTTCTTTAAATTGAGATAAATAAAACGTCTTAAATTGATCATCGAGTGCTGATCGCCCAAAGTTAAATGAAATGTAAAAAAAGGCACCGTCCTTTTTTCCAAGTTTTTTGGTGACTCGCAATGCTTCTTCCGTAGTTAGCACCCGGCGTGACAATCGACTTTGCTTAGGATTAGGTTTTAAATACCGTAATATATATCGATTCGCATTAATAATTTGTTGATCATGATCCACATAATTGACTTCAAAGATCACCTGTTGTTGTCCTTTATCTTTTATGAAAGGACTTTGAAATGTCCAAGGAGCGTCTTGTTGTTTGGAAATCAGTGCATTTAACCAGGTCATGAAGGCAACTTGTTGTTTGGGAAGGAATGCTTTGAGGAATTGATCTAAAACAAATGTTTTCAACGTTCGCCCTATTTTTAGGTCGTATTCTTCTACTTGACCAAGTGCAAGATTAAAGCGAATCACTAATCCATAATTGAGCCGTTGTTGAATCGCATGAAAATGATCATTTTGATTTTGCCTAAATCCGATTAAGAAAATCATCACTAGAAATGCAATGATTCCAATCGTGGACAAAACCACCCATAAAAAATTTGTTTCTAGAAACTGAATAACCATAAATAAATGCACTTAAACATTGTTTAAATTATACGTTTTTTAAAGGGAAATAACAATAAAAGTATGCTTCAATCCTAAGTGTAATTCTCCCTTATACAACGAAGATTTTATGCTATAATTCCCAATGACGGAGAAATACCCAAGTGGCTGAAGGGGTCAGTTTCGAAAACTGATAGGAGGCGCAAGTCTCGCGAGGGTTCAAATCCCTCTTTCTCCGCCATAATCGTATGATTGAAAAAAAGAAAAGAACCTCTGTTCTTCAACGTCTATTTCTAATAACACTATTTCTTTATGGAACGATTCTAATTTTTCCTAGACCTCAAAGTTTTGCATTCAACAATCCACTCCGTGTGGAGCACAATGAACTCCCACTTTTAATCGCCCATGGGGGTGGTAATCTTGAATTCCCCGATAATACTCTGGAAGCGTATTACCACGCCTACTCGATTAACCCAAATGTTATGCTAGAAACCGATGTTAACCTTACCGCGGATAATGTCATCATTTTATCCCATGATCGAACGTTAGATCGTAAAACGAATCTTACAAATGCTACCATCGCAGACATCAATTACACCGATCTAGTAAACAGCGAAGTAGACTTTGGTTTTTCAAATCCAACGGAAGGCCCTAACGGTTTCAACGTGACCAACACATTCAATCGTTATCAAAATTACTTAGGTGAAGAAGTCACTCCTTTGGATGTAGAGTATCCTCAGGGTATTTCCCCTCGTCATCCGAGCAAATTTTTAGTTTCGACTTTGGAAGAATTGATCACACTTTTTCCCAATAATCTTATTAATGTTGAAATCAAACAAACGGATGAAACCGGGCTTCGTGCGCTTGAAAAAGTAATTGAACTTATGGATACGTACGCAGAAAGTCACCAAACGTATCAACGAATTGTCCTCGCTTCTTTTCACGAAAATGTCTACGAAGAACTCCAACGACTCCAAGGCACAACGCATCCCAATCTTATGTTTTCTCCCGAATTTAATGGCGTATTATCTTTTTACATCATGCAGTTAACCGGAACTTCCGTATTTTACCAACATCGTGTGGCAGTGTTGCAACTCCCTACGGAACAACTTGGTTTATCGTTAACGACTCGTTCGCTTATTCAAACCGCCCACCAGCACAATATTGCCGTCCATTATTGGACCATTAACGATGAAGAAACGATGATTGACCTCATCGAAAAAGGGGTCGATGGTATTATGACGGATCGACCCAGTTTATTACAAGACGTCTTAACGCGGTACGCTACTTAACGGGTCGGATAAAGAATCGACCGTACACTTGATGGGAATATGATTCATCAATAAACGAATTTGGATCAATTGAACGTACAAGTTTGATGACATCACGTGCTTCTGTACTCGAAACCACCATATAAATCACGAACTTATCTAGGTCCGTGAACCCACCCTTTGCTTTTACAACGGTGCACCCATGATGAAATTTTTGCATGATCACCTTCGGCATACTTTCGACACTCGTGACAATTTGTAAACTTGTTTTCTTGTTTCGAACATTAATCGTATCGACAACTTTTGAGGTTGTAAAAAAATAAATAAGTGAAAATATGATTGAATTTAACGCTCCATCGGTTGACTCGGTTGTGATTAAATAAATGGTTGTGAACACAAATAAAATACTCGTATTAATTAAAATTGCAAATTTACCGACAGAGGTTGATTTCACGTTAGCAAAATAATACGTCACCACATCTAATCCCCCACTTGAAATTTCCATCACATACGCGATAGAACTTGCTAACCCCTGTAATAGTCCTGCTATGATTGCCCGTGATAATAAATCACCGGTTATGTTCACTAATAGCGTCACATCATCGGGAATGATTTCGATAAAGATCGAGGTCATTACGACATTAATCATTGAAAAAATAGCAAAACGTTTTCCAATTTTGGTATATCCTAAAAAGAAAATCGGAATATTCAGCAAGAAATAGAAAATCGCTTGTAACGTCCGATTATCAATAGTATCCAACAGATGAATTAAATCAAAAAAGCGATTAAGTGTTTGGGAAATTCCAGAGACGCCACCTGTAATGAGAGGAACAGCTTCAAAATCGGTCGAAGGGACAATAAACGAACGAAACGTATAGGCCGCAAGTGCTGAGGAAACAATTGTACCTAATGCAATAAGAAAGTTTTCTAATAAAGTTTTTATTTTAGGATGAACTTCTAACCAATGAAGGACGCGATGAATAAGGTGAGATTCCATAAAATAACCTTCTTTTTCTTGGACAATTATGCCAAAAAGATTATATACTAATTGTTGTGTCTTGAATAAAGTATTATTCTTATTGAAGAATAGGGACTGCTTTGATAAGATTAACGTGCTTAAGAAAAGCATTTGGAGGCGACTACATGAAAGTAATTGGACAATTTTTTTCGAGAATATTTGGTGGGCTTTGGAACTGGATTAAAGAAACCGCATGGGTTCAACCTTTATTAATTGTTGGGATGATTTTTGCAGTCATCTTCTCTATTCCTACGATTTCCGAATGGGTACAAAATGTTGCAGAAAGTATTAACTCAGCGGAATCCTACTATCGCAATTATCAACTTCGCCTTGAAGGTGAAGACGAATCCGAAGCACAAGAACTCGTGGATGCCATGATGGCTGAATCGGATGAATTTGGCGAAAAATTCATGCTCGTATTTGTTCAAGTAAACTGTCAATTTTGTAAAGACGTGCAACCAGCTTTTAAATTACTAGCTGAAGATACGGATCGTTTCTACGGAACAAAACGTGTAGGTGAAGATATCACCCCAGTTACTAAAGACGAGTTTGGAACCTTTAAAATTTACACCATCTTCATTGATGAAGAGTATTCCTACACAGAAGATGAATCCACAACTCCTTTTGAACGTTTCTTACAACGCAATGATGCTTTCTTAGAACGTACAGCGGAAGTTGCACGTAATTCTTGGTACACGATTAACGGCTTTTTAGATGAAGCACGTATCAATACACTTGAAGCTGGTGAATCGAATGCAATTCCAACACCCACGGTGATTATGTATGACTTATCGAATAATTCTCCTGAAGTTGGCATTTCCGAACTGATGATTTCTGTTTCAGGTTCTACTTCTTATGATCGTGCAACCTTGCTATCCAATGCATGGATGCATCGGGATGAATTCACCTTACAATAACCGCTTTCATTCTTCAAACATTGAAAACCACCTTGTAGTCAAGGTGGTTTTTTGTATAATAAGGGCATGTTAACATCACTTTTTCATATAGGATTTGATAATGATCGGGTTTTTGGAGCTGTTACTAAACGTAAGGGTGGCGTATCCAAACCTCCTTTTGATGCGCTTAACACAGGATTTCAAACAGGCGATCTACCACAAACCATCGTACGCAACCGACAACTCATTTTTGATCAACTACCTTCCTCATTACATCCCTTTGTGTTCACGTATCAATCTCATTCGACGGTCCTAAAAAAAGTTTTTCTCAAGGATGCAGGAAAAGGATTACATTCCTTTGAGTCTGGTGTAGAAGCAGATGCACTATATACAACGGATAAACAGTTACCTATTTGCGTTTTTCATGCCGATTGCGTGCCCATCTTTCTTGTTCACCAATCAAAACCACTCATTGCCATCATCCATGCAGGGACACCTGGAACGCTTCAACATATTGCATTGAAGGTCGTCCAATCAATTTGTAAACAAGAAAATATAAAACCTAGTGAATTAGATGCCTGCTTAGGACCTTCCTTAGACTTCGCCCATCATCCTATTTCAGTGGAAAGAATGAATGAAATTTTAAGTATCGATGCGAATTTTGCTCCTGCCATTAAATTAATCGCCGGTCAACTCTATGTAGATGGTCCATTATTAAATTATATGCACCTCATTGATGCAGGATTATCTCCTACATCGATTCGAGTGAGTACCATCGATACTTTTTCCAACGCAAAAGAATATTATTCTGCTTCTCGTGATGTGAAAACCGGACGACATCTTTCTTTTATTTACTTGAAATAAGATTTAATTTTGCTAAGTATTGGGCAACAAGAGGAGGGACGAGGTTTGAAACATCGACTCCTTGTTTTGCTAATTGTTTAATCATACTGGAAGAAATGAAATCATGACGATGACTTGCCATAAAAAATACCATGTCAATGGATGCATCGATTAACTGATTTCCAGCGAAAATTTCATGTTCATAAGTAAAGTCTGGAACGGCACGAAGGCCACGAACAATTGCGATCGCTTGATGATCTTTTGCAAATTGTACGGTCAGGCCACTGGTCACCTCGACTTGAATACGGGTAGCATCAATCGAGGAGGCAACCTCTTGGAGCATTGCCAAACGTTCTTTAGCAGAAAATGTCGCAACTTTTTGGGGATTGACAGCTAAAAGTAAGATTACGCGATCAAAAATGTTTAAAGCGCGTTTTAAAATGTCCACATGACCGAAGGTAATGGGATCAAAGGTTCCAGGATAAATGGCAATTTTGGGTTTTATTTCCATAAAATACTCACATGTGTTTGACCATACACATAGTCTTTTAGACGTGTATGAGGATAGGATTGAAGCCACGTATTTTTTCGTGAATCTTCTACGATTACTATACCATTATCATTCAATAGATGGCTGTTTTCAATTAGTTTGTAGGCTTCTTCAGCCAATCCTTTTGCATAAGGTGGATCAAGAAAAACAAAATCAAAGGATTGTTTTTCCTCACTTAATTGACGAATTAATCGTGAATAGGCTAATTGGTATATGGTAGTTCGTTCGTTAACCTTTAAAAGA
>JAURLC010000020.1 GCA_030831415.1 Bacillota bacterium
GGTTCTAGTAGTGCATACAAGATACCTAATCCAATCCCTGAAAATTCTAAAATCCAACGTGCAAGCGTAAAGGAGCGAATATGAAATACTTTCATAATGGCTAATTGGAATGCATCATAAATATTAGGAGGATAGCCTGAGACAATAATCGCTGCTAATCCAAACGTCATCAGCAGTGTCCCCAAGATAAAAAGTGGAATTTGAATTTCATACACATCTTGAAAGCTTGGCAAATTAACCAAGACAATTAAATCAAATAAATCAATCGATTGTGATACTAAAATCATCGGTAATAACGCATAAAATGCTTTCAAAGAACGCGTAATAGCCCAGGTTAAAAGCAAGAGGAACGTTGTGTGAATAAGTGAACTTTGACCCACGGTAATGGTAATGGAAAAACTCGCCAAATAGGATTGTAAATTTAAGGTAGATGTATCCCAAGGAGGGACACCTAATTGACTACGTTTTAGTAAAGCAACCGCCAAACCTAAAGCGAGGATGCCAAGAAGATAGACAACCACATAGCGAGGTTTTAATTGCGTTAAGAATCGTTTCACAAGAGAGTATTATACTCTTTTTTTAATCGCACGATACTACTTATAAAAAATAACTTCGAAAGTGTTGAAGGGTAGATCCAAAGGGTTTCCCATCATAGTCATGGAGGAGATAAGCCTCCTCGATGAAAGCAGAAGGCGACACGATTCGTTCAATCAATGCTTCCATTTTTTTTGAAGCTTCTTCAAGGAGTTCTATACAAGATAGCTTAGATTCTTCCTTAGAAACTGGATGGTGCCACGGTGAATGATCAAGATTCAACACACGAGAAGACCATTCTTTCGATTGACCTTTAGCGTGAATGAGTCCTTTAGCTAATCCATAACGACCTGAAACAAGGTGGATAAGCATTCGACGAAATAATCCCGCATGGTATAAAAATTTGTAACTATTTTTCATATCCTTAACCGCTAGAGTAAAGGTGTCTGTTTTTAAGGTTTGGGGATACGCTTGTTCATAGAACTGGGAAATGTGTTCTAACTCTGCAAGAGGAATACTTAAGGTTTGCTTAGGTTGATAAGCCTCATTAGAAAGTTTGTAATGGGCAATTAACGCGATATCCATAGCAACTTCTAAACGGGCATGATCGTATCCATAGCGGCCGGTTAATTGTCCGTCTTGATCAAATCCTGAGCGATAAAACACATATGGGTGGACGACTGAATCCAAGACATAATGCGTCAAGGCTCCCACAACATAAGCAGCTAAATGGGCATGATCGGGTTGCATATGATACGTTTCGATGAGTTTCCATAACGTTTTGTCGAGTGAATCACTATGAAGCGTACTACCAAATTGATTGATTGCAGTTCGTTCGGCACGAGAATGAAAAGGAGCTCGACCATAGAAAAAAAACGGATCAGGTCCTTGAGCTCCTAACCATACGGCGGATGCGTGTTGGTGTAGAAAGGGAAATCGTGCTTGAAAGCGCGAAATGATTTGATTGGCAAACCAATGATGGGTTAATAAAGAAGGCATACTATTTGTCTAAGTAGTCTACCGGAATTTTACGTGCTTTATTAAAGAGGAATGCGCCTCCAAAGAAGAGAAAGATTAACGCTAATATTCCATAACGCATCGCACCTGGAAACACGGGATCATCAATTTGTGAGGTTTGGTTAATCGCTAAAACGATGCCGCTCACTAACGCGATAATCGCCGGACCCATAAACGCTGCAACGCGAGAGAAAATTGTATATAAACCAAAAAATTCATTGGCTTTTTCTTTGGGAATAATTTTCCCAAAATAGGAACGTGATAACGATTGAATCGCCCCTTGAGCAATGGCAACAAGCAATCCTAAAATCGTAAATAACATGACGGTATTAATGAAGAATCCAAATAAACTAATAAAGGCATATATTCCAATGGTGACAAGTAATAAATGTTCAGTTTTAAACTTCTTCGCGAGTAAGGAGAAAATAATTGCAAAAATAAAAGCGGCAATTTGAATCATGAGAAAAATAGGCAAAAGGACGTTGTTGACATTTTCTCCTGTTACTTCAGGAATCGCGTTGACCGCAAAAGGAACAGCTTGAGAAATAATCGTATGAACGCCATCGATATAAAGGAAGAATGCAATTAAAAATAAAAACACTTTCTTATATTTAGTCGCTTCTTTAAACGTTTTCCCTAAACGGGCAAACGCATTTCTTACAGGATGAGCTTCGGGTTCAATACCATGAACTTGTTTGACCCGTTTTAAAAATGGAATCGAGAAGACCAACCACCATAGCGTCGTAATGAGGAACGTTAATTGAAAAGGAAGCGTTCCTTCTAGGAAGGTGATTAAGGCAATCCCAATGATAAGAGGAATTGTGGATCCTCCTAAGTAACCAAACGCATAGGCGGTCGTGGAAACACGATCCATCCGTTCATCCTCGGTCACATCCACTAAAAATGAATCATAAAATACATTCGTCGCATTGTAGGCTAAGTAAGCAATTGAGAAAGGGATTAAGACGACCCACCATGGAAAGTATGGGTATAAAGGAATTAACGCACTACTCAAAATTCCTATGTAGAAAAAGATTTTGAAAAAGCGATTTTTGGTACCTCGATAATCCGACAAGGTTCCTAATATCGGTGACCCAATCGCGATGATAATGGAGATTGTCGAAATGATCACTTGGTATAAAATGGAGGATTGATCGTTGGATAATCCACCCCCACCTTCGGTCGATAAATAACTATATAAACCAGGAAAAATAAATGTGGCGAACACAACCGTGAATGCCGATTCTGCCCAATCATAGAAAATATAAGCCCATTCCTTTTTTGTAAAGTTAAACATACGTGTTACCTCAATTGAGTTAAGTTTATCATTTCTTCATAGGTTTTATACGTGTCATTTGTACGGTTAACCAAACCTTAACTAGACTATACTAAAGACATGGAAAATCTTTGGTTCGGTTTCACTCAATGGGTCAGTACCATTCCTTGGTTATGGATCGTGCTAGTTTTTGCCGTGCTAGCGATGCTCCATCCTATCATCGAAAATCCCGCAGGAATTTTGATGCTCACGTTTTTAGCGACTGCTTGGGAATCTCCTTTTCTTGCCGCCCTTTATCTTTGGGGATGGAATGTGGTTGGATTACAACTTATGTATGGGATTCTTCATCATCTTCATCCCGTTGGACGATCTTGGATACACAAACATCTACCGTCCGCTGAAGGATTTTTTCTTTGGATGAAACAACAACCTTCTTGGAAACATGTGTTGGTCATTGCCTTACCCCTTGTCTATACCTACCCTTTACGAATCGCCTGGACATTATGGCACCCTACACGATGGCGATATACGGTCCAATCCGCGATTATATACGCGTTATTCCACCTTGCCAACATCGCACTTTACGTAGGATTTCTCGAAGTCATTGAAAATCGGCTACCGCTTTGGGCATTTGCACTAATCTTATCTGTAATAGCCGTGTTAATTTACGTGGTCAAACCAAAAATTATATCGAATCGGTTGATTGACGAATCACTAACCTAACGGGAATTTTATGA
>JAURLC010000021.1 GCA_030831415.1 Bacillota bacterium
TATAACACGTATACGTACAGTACCTCTCGCGAACAACTCATTCAAACCCAAGATGCCTATGTTCCTTTATCGATTACCACGTTTATTGGTCCTTATGAATTATCCAGTCCTCAAGATGTTTATGTATCTTCGGATGATGTGTTATATATTGCAGATGAAGGCAATCAAAGTGTCGTTAAATATAATTTGTTAACCGACGAAATTGATGTCATCGGTGAAGGTATTTTAGATCGCCCTCGTGGTGTCCATGTCGACGATCAAGGCCGCGTTTATGTGGCGGACTTTGGTAATAAAGCAGCCTATCAATTCTCCGATTTAGGCGACGGATATGTCGTGACTGCAATGTATCAAAAACCAGAAAACTCGCCATTCTTTGAAGAAGATGATCCTTTTGATCCTACCAAAATTGTCACCGACAAAGGCGACAATGTTTATGTTCTTCTTGCCGGGAACATCAATGGATTAGCCCAATTCAAAAACGATGGAGAATTTTTTGGGTATTTTGGTGGGAACCGTATTCCTGCAACGTTTGACAATACGATTCGATCCCTTCTCTTTGATGAAGAAACGCGCCGTGAGTTTTTTCAAATTATTCCTAAGCCTGTGTATAATCTTTCCGTTGATCAAGCAGGATTAATCTTAACCACAACCAAAGAAGAAGAAGGCTACCTAAAACTCAATATTGCCAACGTCATTTTCAATCAATCCGTTTGGGGATTTAATACGGTTGAAGATTTAGCCGTCGGTCCATATAACACCATTTTTACCGTTACTTCGGAAGGTTATATCGTTGAATATGACCCCAATGGATCGGTCTTGTTCCTCTTTTCAGGACCGGACCAAGTCGGACAAAAAGGGTTGTTTACAACCGCGACGGGAATTGCTGTAGATTCACGTAACAATTTATATGCGGTCGATAGTGGAAGCCAATCGTTACAAATCTTTATTCCTACCGAATTCGCCACCTTAGTGCATACCGCAATTGATTTATACTTTGATGGAAAATACGCTGAATCGCTTGGGCCTTGGCAAGAAGTACTAAAACAAAATCGTTTATTTGATTTAGCCAACCAAGGGTTAGGCGATGCTTATTTTGCCTTACAGGATTACGAATCTGCCTTGACATATTATCGAATTGCTCGGGATCGAACCGGTTACTCGAATGCATATTGGGAAGTTCGTAACGCTTTTTTACTCGATTATGGCGATGTCATTGTCATTGGCTTGATCCTCTTGGTCGGGTTGTGGATGTTTGCACGCTTCATTCCGGGTGTGGCAAAACTTCAATTAGCGATTCAACCTTTCCAAGAAAAAATAAAAGAGAACCGTTGGGTACAACAATTTTTCTTCCCATTCAATGTGTTTAAAAAGCCTGTTGATGGATATGATGATCTCAAACGATATAAGTTTTTCTCAAACCGCATGGCGTTTGTGTATTTAGGTTTGTTTTTCCTCACCTATATTATTTGGATTTACGACACAAACTTCCTATTTAATCAACGAATTGTATCGGAAATTAATATCATCGAGGAAATTATTACCATCTTTATTCCGTTCCTTTTGTGGGTCGTTTCCAATTATTTAGTTGGTTCGATTCGTGATGGAGATGGAAAATTTAAAGAAGTGTTCCAAGCTTCTGCATTAACGTTATTACCGATGATTATTACGTTCCCATTATTAACGATTCTTTCCCATGGGTTAACGTTTAATGAATCCTTTATTTATGATGTCGTGTTATTAATCGGTGGATCGTTTACCATTATTTACTTCTTTATTATGGTTAAAGAAATTCATTTCTATGATATTCGTCCAACATTGAGCAATATCTTCATTACCTTATTTACGGCAGTGATGATGTTAGCAATGACATTTATCGTGTTCTTCTTATTAGGCGAAGTGTATAACCTCTTTGCAGATATCGTTCAGGAGGTCCTAAGCCGTGTTTAAGATTTATAAATGGGCGATTGCCTTCCTTGTGACAAGTCAAGTGGCGGTAATGAGTGATGTACGACCACTCGAAACCTTTGATCAACCAATGAACGTTGACAATTTTGCGTTTGTTGAAAACGAACTGTTATCAAGTTCACGGTATACCCAAATGGATCGATATAGTGACGCGATGTATGACCAATTTAACGAAACATATTCCTTGCGGTTTACCTCTCAACAACTTACAACATTAGGGTTTGAATTAGCCTTAGAAAATGACGCTTTCCGTCTTTTTGTTGAACAAGATTCCTTCAGTGTCATCTTAGAAGACAAGGGAACTGGGTACATGTTTTCCTCACGTCCTGAATTCCAAGGGTTTTCCGAAACGCGTGAGGATAATACGGCTAATCGCAATCAAATGAATTCGGGTTTGTGGATTGAGTCCTTACGAACGACCAATGTTTCCTCAAGTGCGATAAAGGTTGAATCCTTATATACACTTGCCGATGTTAGCTATGCCAACAATGGGTCTCAAGATTTAGAAAACATTGACTTAACACGTCCTTATCTTCTAGAAGAAGGTTCCTATGATGTCGATGCGGTTTCCGTTGAACAAATCAACCAAACGTCCCAAGATGTTACGTATCGTATAACCACTTCAGCTTATGATTTCCAATTCGATGTTCAATTAGGGTTGAGTGAAGAAGGTTTTAGTGTTTATTTTGATCCGAGCACGTTATTAGAAACCAACGAAAATTTCCGCATGACCGGTCTTCAGTTTTTCCCTTATTTTGGATCCTTACGCGAAGATGTCTTTCCTAGTTATATGGTGATTCCCGATGGAAATGGTGCCCTAGTTCGGACGGATGTACGATATGATACCGCCTTCCAAGCAGACTATTATGGATCAGATCCAGGGTATGGACGAACCTCCATTGCCCAATTATCCATGCCGGTCTTTGGTGTTATCCACGCAGTGAACCAAATCGGGTTTTGGACCGAAATTGAAGAAGGTGCACAACATAGTACCCTTCTAGCGAATTTTTGGGGAAGAAGTACACGTTATCATCGTATAACTAATCGATTTAATCTTCGCCGCGTGTATCGCAATATTATTAACCGTGCAGGGGATGGAAGTGATGTCATTCCTACAGAAACCATCACGACTCCGTTTAAATCTTCCTATCGGTTATTAAAAAATGAAAACGCGAATTATGTCGGCATGGCCAATGCGTATCAAGCACGTTTAGTTGAACGAGAAGTGTTAACAATGGCATTAGAAGAACATATGCCGATGTATCTTCAATTTTTAATGAGTGAACAAGAACCCACCTTCTTTGGAACGACCCAAGTGACGATGACAACCCCTCAACAAATGCGCACCATGAGTGAGCAACTTGTCGAAGCGGGAATTGTAAATCAAACCATTGGTATCTCGGGATGGTCAAGTGATGGCTATACCTACTATGCACCTTATCGAACACGTTACAGCGACGCATCAGCCTTAAAATCAACGATTCGTTCGTTTCAAGATCTTGGTTTTGATACGTATCTTGAACAAGATTATGTGACG
This sequence comes from Bacillota bacterium, assembly GCA_030831415.1. Classification (GTDB taxonomy): domain Bacteria; phylum Bacillota_I; class Bacilli_A; order RFN20; family CAG-826; genus UBA970. The sequence continues at coordinate 3,503 of JAURLC010000021.1, forward strand.
AGTACCTCCCTCTCTCGTCGTGTTGATTTTAATCGAGATGTTGCACGTAATTATTCCAAACTCAAAATGAGTCGTGTGTTTAACCGTTTTGATAGTGATCAAATCAGCTTCTATTATTTATATCCAGAACAATCCCAAACGATGATGGAAAATGATCTTGCCTCTTTTGAAAACCTAGGTGTTTCTGGATTGTATATGCGGGACTTTGGTCGCGTTCTCACAAGTTATTTCGATGGACAGCGACGAAGTCGTACCCACACCTTATCGATACTTCATGAAATGGCAATGCTCATGGAAGGATATGCGCTTTCGCGTCCTAATGCGTACATGCTTGCTCATGCTCGACATTATATGGAACTTCCGATTACCAATGCCCAGCTCGACTTATACACGGATTTAGTTCCTTTTGTAAGTTATGTATTACGAGGATACATTCCCGTCTATACCCCTTCGCTTAACTTCAATACCCTTGGTCGAGATCGTTTGTTACAAATGATTGATTATGCCGTTTTTCCAAGTTATTTATTAACTGAAGCGGACAGTACACGGTTACGTTACACGTATTCCAATCGATATTTCACAACAGCGTACGAAGATTTCAAAGAAGATATCATTGATGTTTATTCGTATTTATCACCTTTTTATGATGCGTTAATAGATGGGGTAATTACCTCCCGTACGATGGTAGCTTTGGGTGTTTCTGTGGTCACCTTCTCTCATGGTGTTCAACTTGTCGTGAATTATCGTTCACAACCGTATGAGTTTGAAGGTGTAACGATCCCTGCTCAAGATGCGAGGGTTATCTCATGAAACAACGTATCCAGGCTTTCTTTACATCAATGTTGAAAACCATACGTGCTTGGTTGGAAAAACTAGGTGAATTCCTAGGGAAAGGTTTGACACCTTTAGGCAACACGTTACGACCGATTTTCCAAAAAACACGTTATGCCTTGACCCACAATGCCATCCTCCGTAGTGGAAATAATCAACTCACCTTGTTTTCTTTTCTTAAAATCAAAGTCACACGAAAGATGCGTCACGCATTGTATGGTTATTTGTTTATTTCCTTATGGTTAGTTGGATTTGCCATTTTCACGTTTTATCCATTGTTGTATTCGCTTTATTTAAGTTTCCATGAAGCGTATTACAACTTGGAACAAGGGGTCATCACAACCTTCATTGGGTTTGATAATTATGTGAATATCTTCCGTAGTTCGATTTTATTACCTCTTTTTACATCGTATTTAGGTCGCATTATTATTGCGGTACCCATTATTTTAGTTTTCTCGGTGATTATCGCGATGTTAGTCAATACCCCAATAAAAGGCAAAGGCGCGTGGCGAAGTATTTTCTTTTTACCGGTCATTATTTCCACTGGCCCCGTCTTAAATGAACTCAACGCTCAAAATGCCATCACGTTGCCCAATATTCAAGAAAGTCCCGTTATTGATTATGTCGTGAACAATTTACCCGATATAGTCGCCGATCCGTTATTGCTCGTCATTAATTCCATGTTACTTATTTTGTGGTATGCGGGGATACCGATTTTAATTTTCCTTGCAGGGTTACAAAAAATTGATCCAAGCTTATACGAGGCAGCGAGCATGGATGGTGCCTCTCCTTGGATGCGCTTTTGGAAAATCACACTTCCTTCCATCATGCCATTTATGGGTATTTCTATTGTGTATGTCGTCGTTTCCATGTCGTTGTATGTGGAAGCAGGCGGTATTTTAGATTTAGTGAGAACGCATATTTTAGTCGGGGCTCCTGACTCCGCCTTTTGGTTTGGGTATGGATATGCTGCTGCGATTGCCTGGGTATACTTTATTTTGATGGTTATTCTCATCCTTATTTTTACCACCTTGACACGTGAAAAGAGGAGGAAACGCGCATGACAACGCGATGGTCTCTAACTGCTGAAAAGAAAGCGAAAATACAACGTTTCTTTATCGGAAAAACCTTTACTGATGGCTTTATTTATCGCTTTATTATTTACACACTTCTGTTAAGTTTTTCGTATATTTATTTGTATCCTCTCCTTTTTATGATCATTAACAGCTTAAAATCCGTGGATGACTTAATTAATCCGGGGGTTCAATGGATTCCTACTGCTCTTGTATGGGAAAACTATACCCGTGCCTTTCAAGTACTCAATTTACCGAATTCCTTTGTGGATTCAACCGTTTATGTTCTTAAAGTATCCGTCGCTGTTACCTTATCTTCTGCGCTCATTGGATATGGATTTGCCCGGTTTGAGTTCCCATTTAAAAAATTATTTTTTGCCTTTATGCTTGCAACCTTTATTCTTCCTTCCCAAGTCACCTTGGTTGCTAACATGCTTATTTTCCGTAATTTAGACATCATTTCAACGGAGTGGTCGATGCTGCTTCCTGCTATGTCTGGACAAGGTATTAATGCTGCAATTTATATTTTGATTTTTTACACTTTTTATCGCACGATTCCTGGGATTCTCATTGAATCTGCAGAAGTCGATGGGGCAACACAATTCCGAATTTTCCGAACGATTATTTTACCACTTGCGATTCCTTCCTTTGTCATCGTTTTCTTGTTTAGCTTTGTTTGGTATTGGAATGAATCGTATATTACCGGTCTTTATGTTGGTTCACGCGTGACATTGCCGTTGTGGTTACAAGCTTTCCGGGCCTCTTATGAATCCATTTTCCCTCCTGGTACACCGGGGGCAGAACTCAATGAGGCCATCCTACTCGCGGGGAATATTTTAACGATTTTACCGTTATTACTTATTTATTTCTTTGGTCAACGGCTCTTTACGCAAAGTATTGATCGCACCGGGATTACAGGAGAATAAGGATGAAAAAAATAACGGTTTCAAGCCTCCTAATTGCAATTACTCTCGTGGCCTGTCAAGATCCTCTCCCTTCCTCTTCGGTGGAACCATCCTCATTACCTCCTTCCTCCCAAGCGAATCCTAATGGGGTATTACCCTTAGAGCCTGTTGAAGGGTGTTTAGAACCACGCCTTGAAACGTATTGGGTGTGTACGTGGTCGGATGAATTTAATGAAGACAGTTTAAATAAAGATAACTGGAATGTTGAAATTAATGGCAATGGTGGCGGCAATAATGAAGCCCAATTTTATTTAGAAGAAAATATTGCGGTTGAAGAAGGCAATTTGGTGATTACCGCAAAGCAAGAAACGTATGTAAATCGTCAATATACCTCTGGTCGCATCAACAGTCGATATAAAGTTTCGGCAAAATATGGTCGCGTGGTCTTCCGTTCACAAATGCCTGCAGGGCGAGGAACGTGGGCTGCCGTGTGGATGCTTCCTTTGTTTAACCGCTATGGTCAATGGCCTGATAGTGGTGAAATTGATATTTTAGAATACGTAGGATACGATGAAGATCGCGTCTTTGCAGCTACGCACACCTCTAAATTTAACCATATGACAAACAACAATCCTTCATTTGGAAAAACGGTAGAACAAGCTGAAGAAGAAATGGTCACTTATGAAATGATATGGTCACCCGGAGAAATTCGCGTCGCTGCTGATGGAGATTTTTATGGAACCTTCCGTTATATTCCTCAATTTAATCAAGATGTAACCTATGATGAAGTCTTCCCTTTTGATCAAGAATTTTATTTCATCATAAATCTTGCAATCGGTGGTAGTTGGGGTGGCGTTCAAGGCATTGATAATTCGATATTCCCGACACAAATGAAAGTTGATTATCTTCGGTTATATCAATATGATTATGCAAGCGATACCTTTGATCCTCCTATCGTGCCCGTTAATGTTGCAACCTCACAACTCGAGAATACGATTCATTGGAATCGTGATTTCGTTGGAGCAACTGTCGAATACTATTTACTGTATCTCGATGGTGAATTTCATCGCTTCACGGAAAACAATCAATATACGTTTAAAAATCTAACGGAAAATCAAACCTATGAAGTGACAGTTACTGCAATGGACTTTCTTGGCCGAGAATCGGCGGCTTCATCTCCGATTTCATTCACTTATCAAGGATAACTATGGACCATCAAACACTCGTTTTTGAAGAAACGTTTCAAGGATCAACCTTAAATCGTTCACGTTGGAATGTCGAAGTTGGGGATAAATGGCACAACAACGAAGCACAAAGTTATGTCGATGATCACGATCATTTGATCGTTGATAATGGATTAACACTTTTGGCTTTAGTTCACCCGGAATTTACTAGTAAACGTCGTTATCAAAGTATTCGAATGAATACCAAAGGCAAACATGAATGGCAATATGGGACGTTTGTCGTACGGGCAAAAGTAGGAACTGGGGTTGGTTCATGGCCAGCCATATGGTTTTTACCAGTCGATATTGGCAACGTGAAATGGCCCTTATGTGGTGAAATAGATTTAATGGAAACTGCGGGGAGAGACCCTGAAGTCATGCATTTTAGTTTGCATACGGAATGGTTTAATCACATTATTAAAACTCAACGAACAAAATTCTTTAAAATCCCCAACATTCATGAAGATTTTCACGATTATAAAATGGTGTGGACCGAAGAAAAAATTAGTTTTTTCATCGATGATGTTCATTATGCTACGTTTGAAAAACCTTCTATGGATGCTTCTGTTGAAAGCTGGCCTTTTGATAAACCGTATTACTTAATTTTAAATATTGCCGTTGGTGGCACATGGGGTGGTCGTATTGAAGAAAAGGACATGTCGTATCGTATGGATGTGGCGTTTGTGAGGGTCTATCAATGATCAAAGCGATTGTTTCTTCTCAAGCGGGTGCCCGTTGGCAACCGTTAGCCCCTTCTTCTTCACAAGGGACACTGTTAACTTTAGTCCCTCAACAACGGTATCAAACGCATTTAGGCTTTGGTGGAGCGATAACCGAGGCAGCGGCGTATACAGCGATTGAAGGACGTTCAAAAGAGGCATTTGAAGACGTTGTTAATTTATATTATGGCCAAGATGGATTGCGATACAATTTAACCCGTATTCATATGAATTCATCTGATTTTTCACTTGGAAATTATACGTATGTGGATTACAAAGATGAACGCTTATCATCGTTTTCTATCCATCGGGAAACATTGTTTGTCCTTCCTTTTCTAAAACAAGCATTATCATTACAACCTAACATCAACATACTCATCTCTCCATGGTCGCCTCCTGCATGGATGAAAGACAATCATTATATGAACCATGGAGGATTCCTACTTCCGACGTATTATTCAACGTGGGCGTTATATTTTGTGAAATTTATTCAAGCATTACAAGAACATGGCATTACGCCATGGGGGGTTAGTGTTCAAAATGAACCGGCAGCCAAACAAACATGGGACTCATGCTTATTCACTCCAGAGCAAGAACACTCGTTTGTAAAACATCATTTAGGACCAGCATTAAAAGCAGCCTTTGATGATCGCATAAAACTTTTAGTTTGGGATCATAATCGGGATATTATCATGGAACGAGTCGAACCGATTTTATCGGATCCAGCCTTAAAAGATGTCGTGTGGGGAACTGCATTTCATTGGTATGGTGAAGAAGCATTTGATAACGTTGCTGACGTCCATAATCGCTTTCCAGACTTTCACTTATTGTTTACCGAAGGGTGTATTGAAGGCGGACCTCGACCGGGCTCGTGGGAAACAGGAGAACGGTACGCACGCAATATCATTGGCGATTTTAATGCATTCAATGAAGGATTTATCGATTGGAACCTTATCCTCAACGAACAAGGTGGCCCTAATCATGTAGGAAATTATTGTGATGCACCGTTGTTATGGGACCGTCCAAATCAAATCCTTATGAAAAATAGTTCCTATTATGTCATTGGCCACTTTTCACGACACATTCAACCGGGGGCGACTCGCATTGGTTTAGAAGGGACTCTTCCAGAGGGAATAGTCGCGACAACCTATGAAAATCCCGATGGAACAACCGTTATTGTCTTATTAAATTCATCGACACAACCTCATGCACTTTCCTTTAGAATAAAGAACGAAGTAAGGTCTTTCACCTTACCTGAAAAAAGCGTTGTGACCGTATACGAGGATGAAAACTAAATTTACCATACATGATCTTGCCGCTGACTTATCCGTATCGCCTGGTACGGTGAGTAAAGTATTGAATGGCAAAGGGAACGTTACCGAAGAAACGCGCGTACGCATTATTAATCGTGCGAAGCAATTAGGCTATGTCGCTAATCATTCAGCGCGCATTTTAAAAGCCAAACATAGTTGGACCATTGGGGTCGTGTTTTCTGATATTGCCTTATTTGGGCTTGAACATCCTTTTTTTGGGTCCATTATTCAAGCGTTTAAAAACTACATTGAAGAGCAAGGTTATGAAATGGTGTTTATTCCCAAAAAACTTGGCAACAACGAACAAACCTATTTGGAATGGGCGCGTAATAAAAACGTCGATGGCGTCTTAATTCTCACAGGTGACTTAAACGATCCAGAAATGATTGAATTAACCCAATCCGATATTCCATGCGTGTCCACCGACATTGTCATGAATGGATTAACCACGGTAATTAGTGACGACGCTCAAGGCATTGATCTCGTCTACCAACATTTTTTAAGCATTGGTCGCAATCGTATTTATGCGATGAGTGGGAGTACCCTCTCTCGTGCCTACCAACAACGAACCCTTGCGTACGAATCATGCTTGAAACAAGCGCGTGTACTTTCTACACCCGATCATTATATTTCCAGCGATGGATACGGATATCAAGCGTATTATGATGTGGCAACTTCGTGGATTAAACAATGGAAAGAAAAACCAGAGGCAATCATTGCATTTTCCGATGATATTGCCATGGCGCTTATTCGTGCATTAGAAAATCAAGGGTACCACGTCCCTCAAGATATTTCCGTCTCAGGGTATGATGATATTCAATTTGCTTCGTTATTTACGCCATCCATTACGACCATCAAACAAAACAAACAAGCGATAGCCGAGACGGCCGCCACCTTTTTATTAAACCTTATTCAAGATCAAAATAAAAATCCGCAGGTTCATAAAATTCCCGTTAGGTTAGTGATTCGTCAATCAACCGATTCGATATAATTTTTGGTTTGACCACGTAAATTAACACGGCTATTACA
>JAURLC010000022.1 GCA_030831415.1 Bacillota bacterium
GTTGCTTGTCCGTAAATGAGGATTATCCTGGTTATGTTTACCGTTCAAATAAAATTACCGTCAAAGCGTATGACCACTTACAAAAAAAAGAGATAACTTTTACTGCCTATGGGTTTGAAGCGATTGTCCTTCAACATGAGATCGATCATTTGAATGGCGTTTTATTTTATGATTACATCGCCAAAGATGATCCATTCAAAGAAATCGATAACGCTGAAATTATCTAGTCCTTTACAAAGCAATTTTTACCACGTATACTTGTAGCGAATTTGATGTTTCATATTATGATCATGTCAAGCAAATAAAGGAGACAATTTTCCATGGCGTTTAACTCGTTTAATTCGGGTGTATCTGTTTATGCACTCGGTGGTTTAGGAGAAGTAGGTAAAAATACCTATTGTGTCGAATCCGACCAAACTTTGGTAATGATTGATGCAGGGGTACGATTTCCTGAAGAAGATTTACCTGGGGTTGATTATGTCATTCCCGACTATTCCCATTTAAAAAACAATCAACGAAAACTCAAAGCGCTTGTCATTACCCATGGTCATGAAGACCATATTGGTGGTGTTCCTTTTTTAGTCCAACATGTATTTATCCCCGTCATTTATGCGCCACGCTTAGCAGCAGCCTTTATCCGCCACAAACTTCAAGATAATCGGATCAAAGAACCCGTAAAAATTGTCGAATATGATGAAAATACCATTTTAAATATTGGTGAATTTACGATAAGTTTCTTCTCGATGACGCATTCGATTCCTGACGCATTTGGCGTTTGCATTGATACCCCAGAAGGTCGCATTGCCACCACAGGTGACTTTAAAATTGATTTAACGCCTGTTGGAGCAGAAATAAATTTAGGGAAAATTGCAAAATTAGGAACAGAAGGCGTCGACTTACTTCTCTCCGATTCAACCAATGCAGAAATCGAAGGCTATACCCCAAGTGAACGCGCCGTCATTGGTGCGATTAACGATATTTTTGAAAATGCCGAAGGTCGCTTAATCATCTCTACTTTTTCTAGTAATATTTCTCGGATTCAACAAATCATTGAAGCGGCAGTTGCGTTTAAAAAGAAACTTGTTATCATCGGTCGGTCGATGGAAAATGCGGTGAGCATGTCACGCAAACTTGGTTATATAAAAATTCCGGATTCATCAATAGTCCCAAGTGAAGATGTCCGCTCCCTACGACCTGAAGAAACGGTCATTATTTGCACAGGTTCTCAAGGGGAACCGATGGCAGCGTTATCACGAATCGCCAAAGGCGAACATCGACAAGTCAAAATTATTCCTGGAGATACCGTAGTTTTTTCCTCCAGTCCTATTCCTGGAAATGGATTAAGTATTAATCGTGTGGTCAATCAGTTGACTCGAGCAGGGGCAAATGTTCTCACCAATTCTATTTTATTTAACGTTCACTCCTCCGGCCATCCTGCTCGTCAAGAATTACGGATTATGCTCAAACTATTCCGTCCTCGCTTTTTTATGCCGATGCACGGGGAATACCGTATGCTCAAACTCCATGCTGAAATTGCTGAATCGTTAGGGATGCCAAAAGACAATGCGTTTATTTGCCGCAACGGCGATACGCTAGTTTTACGTCGTAAACAAGTCACCCGTGGAGCAAGTGTACCCGCCGAAGCAGTCTATATTGATGGCAAAGATATTAATGGTTTGTCCTCGGCTGTCATTCGAGATCGAAAAATTCTTTCCGATGATGGTCTTGTATCCGTATCGATTGTTATTGACGCCAATCAAAACAAATTGCTCATTCAGCCTTCGATTAGTACTTTGGGTTTTGTGTATAAGAGTTCAAACGATTTACTCAAGCAAGCGGAACGAAAACTAGCGGAACGACTTGAAGAGGTTATGAAAAATCGTACATCTTTTTCTGAATTAAAATCGACCATTAAAGATGTGGTTGGCCGTTATTTATTTATTAAAACACAGCGGAATCCGATGATTGTCCCAGTGATTATGAACCGGGGCAAATCTGCTTAATTTTTAACAAACGTTTTGTGAATCGTTTCGATATAAGAATGACGTTGTTGATGAACAATGGACAACGTTTTTTTACTTAATTTAACGATGACTTCACGAATAGATTCTTCTGGTTTGAATAAATGATGATCATAACCAAAAATCGCTGAGGTAAATTCTCCCTTAAAACGAAGAATACGTGAAGGATGGAGGACTATTGAGCTCCCCAAAGAACGGTAGACATTATTTTGAATGGCAGCCATTTCAGTTAATTGAAGTGTTTGAATTTGGCCATCGATAACACTTCCACCTAAACTTTTATTGTAAGCGGAGGAACCTAAGGTCGAAGAAACGATTAATCCTGTACCACGGAAGGTTTCTAATTGTGTATCATCAATGGAAACGTTGGTGACGAGGGTTTGAAATGGATCCTCGATTCTAACTTCATTCACCGCATAAAAGGTTTGCGCATGGTTAGCATCAATGTTCATCTCCAGGAGTGCATACGTTTTTTTTCGTTGCTCAAACGTAGGAATATCATGAATAAGGCGGTCCATTTCATCCTTTCCATATTCACAAAAAAATCCAAGAGATCCAGAATGAATACCAACAAAAATGGTATGATGGATGTCTAGGATAAATTGTTGAACTGCCCGTAAAAACGTTCCATCCCCACCAACAAAAAAAACATAATCGGGTTGCTGCTCAACATAGTGATGACCGATTAAGGTTAGCGATTCTGTTAATTTTGAACCAATTGTCTTAGAAGCGTTATCGTCTCGTGCTACTATAGTAAATGTCATAGCTCATCCTTCTTCTTGTTATGCGCCTTATTTTATCATAAGAAAGGAACTCAGGGAAAATACCATGTCAACAAACATTGAAATCGAAGCAAAAATTCTTGTTGAAGCATCCGATTTTAACAAAGTAAAAAAAACGTTAGGGGTACAACAGCTACAACCTGTTGTTCAAACAAACTATTATATTGACACCCCTCAAGGAAATTTACGTCAATTTGGGTTTGCCCTACGAATTCGTGCAATCCCCTCTGAATTTACCTTAACCTTGAAATCTCCCATGGCAGAAGGTACCTTGGAAAAAAACCAAGGGATTACCGAAGAAGATTATGTAAATTTAAAAGACCATCTTCAGTTTCCTA
>JAURLC010000023.1 GCA_030831415.1 Bacillota bacterium
ACAATTTGAATCTACATTTTTTGGATTGTTCGTTTTATCCATTGATATTACCCACCAACACAATCTTGATCAAATTCAAACCGAGTTTTTGGCTGATATTTCTCATGAATTAAAAACACCACTTGCTGCCATTATCGGGGCAACCGATATTTTGAATCGGCCCAATACCAAACTTACGCCGAAAGATCGGCAAAGTTTTTTGGATATTATTGATAAGGAATCCTCAAGAATGCAACGTCTCATTGATGAATTAACAAATTTATCACGCTTAGACAACAAGCTTTTCTCCTCACTCATTAAGTCTGAGTTTTGGTTTGATTCGTTATTAGAAGATGTTATTCAAGTTCACACCCCCACCTTAAACGACAAAGGACTTTCCGTTAGCGTTCATTCAAGTTGTCATACGCTTGTCTTTTTAGATCGTGACAAAGCCTTTCAAATATTTTCAAACCTTCTTTCCAACGCGATTCGCTACACGCATAAAGGAGGTATTTACGTTTCCTGCGACATCGTAAATAAATTTACTGTCATCACATTTAAGGATTCGGGTGCAGGAATTGAACCTCAAAATTTATCGCGAATTTTCGATCGTTTTTATCGAACTGACTTTGCTCGTAATCGCGTGGAAGGCGGTAGTGGGCTAGGATTAGCGATTACACGAGCGATTATTGAAGCCCATAAAGGGACGATAGAAGTCAAGAGTGTTTTGGGTGAAGGAACCACGTTTGTGATAAGCCTTCCCAACTTAAATTAACAAAACTTAACGCAAAGTTAATCAACTTAACCTTTCCTCCTTCTAAAGTATGGGTGTATGAATTCATCAGGAGGAAAAAATGAACATGCAATTTAAAAAGGAAATCTTACTAGCAGGTTTCGCAATTGTCTTAGCTGCTTGTGGTGGAACAACGTCAAGTAGTGAATCGTCTAGTGCCGCCTCTTCGTCTGCTGCTCCTACGTTTAATGAGTCAAACAATATTGTTTTGTACACTCGAGACACGACCTCAGGAACACGCGATGGGTTTATGGGTGGTATTGGTTTTTCTGCTGCTGCCAAGGATGACAACTTATTAACAGAAGGTTTTTTAATCGCTGATAATACTGCTATTTTAACTGCCATGGGTGGAAGCGATAAATATGGTATTGGATATGTTTCTTTATCTTCTGTCAATAATACAGTCAAAGCTCTTACCTTTAGTGGTATTGAAGCAAGTGAAGATACAGTCTTAGATAATTCGTACGGATTAAAACGACCCTTTAATTGGATGCTTCGCGCCGAAGGGGACTTCCCAACTGATGATGTTGAAAATATTGCGAATGCCTTTGTTGCATTTATGACTACGATTGAAGGAGAAGATACGATCGCTGGTGCTGGTGCAGTTGCCTTATCCACGACCACGCGGTGGGATGATATCAAATCACAATATCCTGTTTGTGAACAAGATAACTCTGCCGTGACAGTTCGCTTTGGTGGATCTGATTCGATTGAAAAGGTTGCTAAAGCAGTAACCGCATCCTTCCGTCCTCGATGTGGAAACTTTATTGCGGAACACGAGCATACAGGCTCTGGTGATGCTTGGAAACGTACAAACGGTGCTCAAAAAGATGAAGCGGTCGGTAAAGATGTTGGATTTGCCTCAAGAAATTTCACCGATGCTGAAAAATTAGATGCGCAAGGAGCTGCCTTGCCTGTTGATCAATATGGTCAATTAGCATGGGATGCGATCGTCGCCATCGTTCACCTTGATAACCCATTAAACAATGTTAATGCCGATATTCTCAAGCGTATGTATGAAAAGGCTTCTGCCAATCCGATTCGTACATGGGCTCAAGCCTTAACTGCTGAAGCTGCACTTTAACAATTATTTACATTAAAGTTATACCGGGACACATACTTGTCTCGGTATAATTTTTTTGTTTAAAGAAACGAATGAAACCGAATAATCAAACCAAAAAAGTTGTCGATAAAATTGTAGAAAACATTCTTTTTGGTGCTGCTATTTTATCCGCTTCTTTTATCATCCTAATCGTGCTTGTCATTCTTGAACGCGGCATTACACCCTTTATTTCAGACAATGACGGTCTTGGTCAAGTGAATCTGTTACGCTTTTTAACGGGTGTTGTTTATTTAGATGGCCCGACCTTTCTTTCTAATGCATATGGAATAGGCTATTTAATTGTAAGTACACTTTACAATGCTTTTTTAGCGTTACTAATTGCCGCTCCGATCGCTGTGTTAACTGCGTTATTCATCTCCAAAATTGCCCCAACATGGCTTGGAAGTATTCTTCGAACAACGATTGAAATCCTTGCTGCCATTCCTTCGATTGTGTATGGGTTGTTTGGTGCAGGTTATATTTTAGATGTTGTGTATAATTTATCGCTTCTAGCAGGGGTTCAATCCGCAGCAGGTTTTTCAGTGTTGTCAACAGTCATTGTCTTAGCGATTATGATTATTCCAACCATGACGGTTATTGCTGAAGTAGCGATTCGGTCTGTTGATAAGACACTTATTCAAGGTTCCCTGGCGTTAGGGGCTACACGAACACAAACGAATTTTAAAGTCGTCTTAGCAGCAGCGAAATCCGGTATTTTTACGGCTGCTATTTTAGGTGTGGGTCGTGCACTTGGTGAAGCAACAGCGGTTGCACTCGTCGCTGGATCACGACGTTCGGGAATTTCTTTTGACTTGTTTGATACCACCGCAACCTTAACATCTACCATGCTTCTTGGGATGAAAGAAACCGTAGGATTAGATTATACGATTCGTTTTTCAATCGGACTTGTTTTAATGGTCATTATTTTACTAACCAATATAACCTTAAATTTCATCAAACGAAAAGTAGGCAGAGTTTATGCGTAAACTACGATCATTACGTACGTGGATTGATGGTTTTTTACAAGGTGTAACGTATTTATTTTCATCCATTTCGTTTTTAACTTTAGGGGCAATACTCGTCTTTCTCTTTAACCAAGGATGGTCCTTACTCAATGTTGATTTGCTGACCTACGATTATGAGTCTAATGTATATCTAGCAACCCTGGAACGATACGATCAACCCGGTGAATTTATTCCTTCGGTGACGTTTGATGAAAATGTTTTTTATTCAGAAAAATGGGGTTTGGGCGTCGAGGAAGGGATTGATTTACTTGGACAACCTTCCATTGTTATCGCCTATATCCACCCTGATTCTCCCTTTGTAACGTTAGTGAATAAATCCTCAGTAGGTCCATCAGAATTTCCTCTATTAAAGGAATATTTAATCTCAAAAATTTCTTATAATGATCGATCCACCTCACTTGCAAGACGCGGCGCACAACGACTTATTGAGGACTTAAATAG
>JAURLC010000024.1 GCA_030831415.1 Bacillota bacterium
GCAATCATTATGGATGGCAATGGTCGTTGGGCAAAAGCCAAAGGATTCCCTCGATTAAAAGGCCATGAAGAAGGTGCAAAACGAGTGATGGAAATTGCCGAAGAGGCTAATAAACTCGGCATTTCTTATTTATCATTGTTTGCGTTTTCAACGGAGAATTGGAAGCGATCTTCTCGGGAAGTGAACGGATTATTTAAAATCTTAGAAACGTTTGCGAAACAATACAAACAACGGTTACTGAACGATGAGATTCGCTTTGTTGTCTCTGGAGACATATGGCCGCTTCCTTCCTCAACAAAAACCATTATTGAAGACTTAGTTTCAGTGACAAAACATTTTACCTCCCATATTTTAAATGTATGTTTAAATTATGGAGGCCAACAAGAAATCGTAGAGGCGTCTAAAAAAATAGTGCAGGCGGTGAACGACAAGACGTTATTAGTAGAAGACATCACGTTTGAAACGATGTTGGATTACTCATGGCTCCGTAAATTACTCCCGCCGATTGATTGTCTGATTCGTACATCTGGAGAACAACGCTTATCCAATTTTATGTTGTTGCATTTGGCCTATAGTGAACTCTTTTTTGTCCCGATGCACTGGCCTGATTTTACCAAAGATCAACTGCACCTCGTATTAGAAGATTATGCACGTCGTCAACGCCGATTTGGGAAAGAATCGTAATGGAAAAACAAGCCTTTCAGAGAAAAACATTAAATCGATTAATTGTCGGTCTAATTTTATTTGCAATTGCCATTCCTTCTATTATGATTGGCGACTGGTTTATTGTGATGTTTTCAATCATTGGTCTTTTGCTTGCGATCAAAGAACTTCTTGCGATTAAATCCGAAACAATGTTTCCTTTGCCGATACGGTGGTTTGTTTATGGCATGAGTGTTGTCTTGGTTTTTTGGATTTTTTTATATAACAACTTTCAAGAAGCAGGATTTAATTTATCTGCATGGGGATTTGATGTTGGAATGGTTAAACTCGAAATTCCAACGGTCTTTTTGACGTTGTTCGCCGGAACCTTGTTTTTCTCTGCGATTACCGACGTTCGTTTCAAAGTCCAAGATGCCACGTTTTTAATCTCGGTGGTGTTATTAATGGCTCTTAGCTTTCAAGGTTTTTTATATTTACGTTTCTTCCCGAACAATGTGATGAATGAACGCGACAATTTGCTCAATAGTCTCCTACTTATTTATGTTGGCATTGGAACGTTTATGACGGATATTGGTGCTTATTTTGTTGGTTCTTTCTTTGGAAAATACAAAATGAATACGCGCGTATCTAAAAATAAAACATGGGAAGGGTTTTACGGTGGGGTTATTTTATCGTTTATATCTTCCTTTACTTTTGCCTTTATCGCCGATGCATTAGGGGCGCCTCTATTACCTTTCTTAGGGATGGAGCAATGGTACTTCCTCCTTGGATTATCGATTATTATTCCCCTTGTCTCAACCTTGGGCGATTTTATCTTTTCGATTATTAAACGTGAATTTGGCGTTAAACATTTTTCAACCCTCCTTGGGGAACACGGTGGCATTCTTGATCGGATCGATTCGTTCATGATGGCATGTCTTGTTTCTTCGTTGTATTTGACGGTCATATACGATTGGGTCTTGGTTTTACAATAAGGTATCGGCGTTGGCCAGATAATTTGCTAAAATAAAAAGAGTCATTTAGACTCACAAAAGAGGAACTATGAACGAACTCATTTCTACTTTACTTTTTATTTTATCCCTTGGCCTACTCGTTTTTATTCATGAGCTTGGTCATTTTGTCGCTGCGAAAGCATTTAATGTTTATGTTCGTGAATTTTCTCTTGGTTTTGGACCAAAACTATTTTCGTTTAAACGAGGCGAAACGACGTACTCGATTAAAGCGTTTCCTTTAGGTGGATATGTGGCGATGTATGGAGAAGAAGTATCGTTAAACGGCATTGATATTCCTCGTTCTAGGAGTCTGCTTGGCATTAGTAAACCCAAACGGGCTGTGATTATGTCTGCGGGTGTTATTTTGAATTTTATCCTCGCCTTTGTGTTGTTTTTTCTTTCCAATTGGGGGTTTACCCAACAACAATTAACGAATCAGTTGACCGTTGAATCTGGATCATTAGGTGCACAAGCGGGGTTAGTTGAAGGTGAAGTCATCGACTTTAATGCTTTACAAGCACAAGACACTGTTGTCATTACTTCCGATACTACAAAAACGTACACCTTGCGCATAAATCAACCGGAAAGTTATACATCCACTTTGGATGATATTTTAGAAGTTGGATACATTGACTTAGCCAATACGTGGGTTCGCTTTGTTCCAACATCGGTAAATGAGTTTATCGATTTATCGTTACCGATAAGAACGTATACTAATTCAACCGATTTTACAACCCGTCAAGTGGACCTTCATTGGACATCCATAGAAACCGATGATGGGTTTGATTGGGCACCTTTAGGCGTTGGTTTTTTTATTTATACCATCGATTATACGTTCACAGAGGCTATCGAAGCCTCGTGGTCGGATTGGACACGCGGCGTTTCCCTTATTTTTAATACGATTCTAGGCATGTTTGCCGGTGAGAATCTCGATCAAGTCGGTGGGATTGTCGCTATTTTTTCGACTTCTTCAAGTGTGTTAGAAAATCTTGGTCTTGGGACGTACATTTTCTTGTGGGGGTTAATCTCTGTTAATCTTGCGATTTTTAATTTGCTTCCCTTTCCCGGATTAGATGGATGGCATTTACTCGTCATTACCATCGAAGGTATTTTACGAAGAGAAATACCGAGTCAAGTAAAAAATGTCTTATCCTTACTTGGATTTTTTATCCTAATGAGTTTAATGGTGTTGCTTATTTTCCGTGATTTAGGATTTCTTCTTGCCATCTTTTTATGAGTGAACGAATTGCACGCTTTTTAACGTCGCTTGGAATTGATGATACGTCTCTTTATGATCTAGAGTTTTCTTCAATTACCAAAGATCTCTTTGAAGAGACGAAACTGCTTTTTGTCATTGAAAAACAATCGCCTTGGTCATATCCGTTATTCGAGAAGTTTTATCAAGGAATCATGAAACTTCATTATCCAGTGGATATTACGTTTCTTTATTCACAACCGATTCGATTCGATCATATAAGTTTGTTTTTTCATGATTGGTATACCGCTACTTTTCATCAAACTTTCCCCTTTGAGGTTTACCCAACGGATACGGCTTTAGTGTTTACCTTTGATTCACAAACCACGTTGGAGGCGAATCACTTTGTCATTCAACAATTTAAAGATATTTTACTCTTTTTAATGTATCCCTCCTCCGTAGTGACCCAACTCCAGTCACCGACTACACATATCGATACACAAACCTTAGACGTGTTAACCAAGCGAGCCAATGAAATTGCGCTTGAACGTCAAGCAGAGGAAGACCTTGAAGAGACGATCACCGAACATGTTGAAACGATTAAAAAAGAAGAAGAACGGTTATTAGCAGTTTTAGAAAAAGACATGCAAGAACGGTCATTTATTCAAAAAGAAAAAGTAAAAAAACAAGTAGGAGAGTATGAACTTGTTCGTTTGCAGGACATACAATATTCCCACGATAAAGTGGAAGTAGAAGGTGTCATTTATGGTTATTTTCAACGTGCGTACCAAGGCCGAAAGGTAGCAAAATTTGTCTTAGGTAATGCAACAAGTGGGTTGTTTGTGACGATGCAAGAAGATAAAAATGTAGATGCGACCATGTTTGCACCGTTAAAAGAAGGAGTTTATGTTCGTATACGCGGTGGTATGACCATCGATATGGCGACAAAAGAACCACGCCTATACGTTCATGAAATTGTGGCTGCAGACCATGCTTCTGTGCAAGAGGATCTTTCCCAAGAAAAACGGATTGAACTTCACCTTCATACTACGATGTCAACGATGGACGGTGTTGGGACCATTGATACGTATGCAAAACTTGCTAAATCGATGGGCCATCCTTCCTTAGCGATTACCGACCATGGTGTCGTGCAAGCATTTCCTGACGCACAAAAGGCTGGGGAAAAACACGGTATCAAAATCATTTATGGATGTGAGATGTATATGGTCGATCAAGATGTTTCTCATATTATGAATCCAAGTGATCGCTCACTTAACGATACCGAATATGTCATGTTTGATTTAGAAACGACAGGTTTATCTTCTCGTTATGATCGGATTATTGAATTCGGAGGTGTTCGAGTTAAACAAGGTCAAATTGTGGATCGTTTATCCATGCTCATTCACCCTGGTGAGGTTCCCTTACAATCCACAGCGAGTCAAATTAGCGGGATTACGATGGAGATGCTTGAAGGAAAACCTACCTTTGAAGAAGTTGCGGAAAAGATTCGCATGTTTTTAAGTGATGCGATTGTTTTATCCCATAACGCTCCATTTGATATTGGGTTTTTGCAAGCAAGTTTTGCACGAATAAACCAACC
>JAURLC010000025.1 GCA_030831415.1 Bacillota bacterium
AGCATCTTTAAACTGGAACGTCACATCTTTAAATTGAATTTTACCTGTGATTGCTTTGGGTACCACAGGGTCTTTGGGATCGTGAATGGAGGTTTGCGTATCGAGGACTTCATTAATACGTTTAGCAGAGGCGCGAGCACGTGGTAAGAAGATGAGGATTGCCGCAAACATTAATAACGAAAACATGAGCGTGGAAGAATATTGCGCAGTCGATAAAATATCTCCAAAGGCAAGACGAACGCCGTTGAGTTCTAAGGTTTGCCCATCTAACGTTGCAAAGCCAACAAAGAAGATCGATAAGTAGGTTAAGTCAAAAATAAAAGAGACAGAAGGATTTAAAAAAGACATCGTCGTATTCACTTGGATGTTGGTTTTGGTTAAGGCAAGGTTGGCTTCGTCATACCGTTTGGCTTCTTTGATTTCTTGATTAAACGCTCGAACAACACGAACACCGGTTAAGTTTTCTCGTAACACTAAGGTAACAGCATCAACGCGTTTTTGAACTTTTTCAAATAATGGAGAAGCTATTTTAAACGTTATTCCAATTAAAACGAAAATAATTGGCACAGAGACGGCAAAGACATAGACGAGTAATGGGTTGGCGTTTAAGGTTAAACTAACGGCGGTAATCAGCGTCACTGGAGTGGTGATTAGAATTCTTAATCCAAACAATAAAATTCCTTGGATTTGTTGGACATCATTCGTGGTACGGGTCATTAAACTAGCCGTACCAAACTTCTCAAATTCGGTTAAGGATAACGTGTTGACCTTTTTAAAGACGGCTTCACGAACATTTTTGGAAAATCCAGTAGCAATATAGGAGTTCATCAAGGCGTTGAAAACTGCTAAGGCAATGACACCAAGCGAGAAACCAAGCATAATTAAGCCTGTTTCGATGATGGCAGAGGTGGGGGATTCTGAGACAACTAATGTTGTAATCGCCCCAACATTACGTGGAATTTGAAGTTGTAAAAAGGCCATCGTAGCAAAGCCAAATGAGATGACGATGAGTTGTTTCCAAAGCGGGAGAATATATTTAAATACTTTAATCATAATTCGATAAGCACTATCATACGCTTTTTAATAGACTATGACACGCCTTTTAACTCATTAATTTCTTGTAAGGTAAGTTTACGAAACGATCCCTTGGGCAAATCGCCTAATGATACATTTCCGATCGCGACACGATGAAGCTGAGCAACCGTATAACCCACGCGTTCAATCATGCGTTTGACTTGGTGATGCTTACCTTCATACAAAATGATTTCCACAAGGCGAGGAGATAATAACGTAACGTCGCTTGGTAAGGTCATGTCCCCATCCATTATCACCGGTTTGCGAAGTTTGGTAAGGGAGTCTTCATCCATTTCACGATCGAGAGTGACGTGATACCGTTTCCCCATATGATGTTTGGGAGAGGTAAGGTGATGGGTAAACTGCCCATCATCGGTGAGTAAAAGAAATCCGGTCGTATCTTTATCAAGTCTACCGACAATATGAAGATCACGATGGTCAAATCCTTCGATGAGCTCCATCACGGTTTTCTCATCACGGTCTTCTGTTGCGGAAAGATATCCTTCCGGCTTGTGAAGCAAGATATAGGCATACGCTTCATAATGGATGCGTTCATCCCCTACATAAACAATGTCGTGTTGATCATCAATGGATGTATCCGCCTTGGTGATGACTTCATCGTTTACGGTGACAAACCCTTTGCGAATAACTTTTTTGACTTCTTGACGCGTGCCTACGCCTGCATTGGCTAAATATCGATCAAGCCGCATGTTGGGTATTCAAACGATAACTCGCGATCGTTCCTCCACCTAAGGTGAACACAGATAGGATAATGTATAAAACATCCAAATCTCCATACACATCGATGATTTCATAATTCACAAACACCGAAAACAAACTTCCCACAACAAAACCAAAGACCGCAATATAAACTGTTCGGGAATAATGTTTCAGTAAATAGCCCATGAGTGCACTAATAGAAATAAATCCAACCAATAAACCAACACCAAGAAAAACAAAGTTAGTGAGGTCGTTTCCAGCAGCAAACACATTGGGGAGCGCATCGATAACGTTTTCTAATGAATTAAGAATCGGTTCATAAAACCCTAACGTTAATAACAACATCGAACCCGATATCCCTGGGACGATAAAGGCGGAAACACCTAAAGCTCCAATCACAATTAAACTTATTTTAGGTAATAGGGCGGATTGATCTAAAATGGCACTTGCATCGAGTTCTCCCCACACCGAGAAAACACCTAAACTCACCGCGATAAGCGCAGGAATCAGTAGGGTTACCCAAGAAAGCACATTGCGTTTGAGATCCGCTTTTTTGGCAAGTAGTGGCAACCCACCCACAATAAATCCTGCAAACAAACTCACCGTAGGGAGAGGGAAATAGTCAAAGGCAAGGCCAATAGGAATCGTTAAAGCAATAATGGCGCTTAAGACGCCCAATCCAACCGGAATAAGGATGGTTAAAGAGGTTTTGACTTGTTTGGTGATGTTATTAATTGCTTCGATCAATTCATCATAGATACCAAGAATAAACGCAATGGTCCCTCCAGAAATGCCGGGGATAATTGCAGCAACGCCCATCGCAAATCCTTTGATGTAACGGGATAAAAAGTCGTTTTTCATATTGATATTCACTCTCAAGGTCAAGTATAAAAGTGCTATGATAGTTAAGCAAGGAAACATTCACATTGAAACTTATTGTAGGGTTGGGAAATCCAGGAAAAGAGTATGAGAAAACACGACATAATGTCGGTTTTTTAGCGATTGATGCAATTGCTCATGCACTAAAACTTCCCGCTTTTAAAGAAGGGTATAAAGGTGTGTGGACAAAAGCCGATGATCGTTCACTCATGCTCCTCAAACCACAAACGTTTATGAATCTAAGTGGAGAATCGGTTCTTTCTGCCATGCAATTTTTTAAAATCCCTCTTGAAGATGTTGTCATTATCTATGATGATTTAGCCTTTGAACCGGGAGTATTTCGCTTACGACTTAATGGTTCAAGTGGGTCTCATAATGGGATTGGTCACATTATTCAAACACTTGGTACCACCTCCATTCAACGTATTCGTATCGGCATTGGTGCAGTTCCTTCTGAGTGGAAAGGTCGTGACTATGTGTTAGGTGTTCCTTCCTCAATTGATCAACAAAAAATTGCCCAAGCGATTGATACCATTGTTCTTGCAGTCAAGGACTACATCGACTATGATTTTGCTCATGCGATGAGTCGCTACAATATTCGAGGTGAAACCGACTGAGTGATTTACTAACTTCTCTTCACCACCATCCATCGATGACCCCCCTCCTGAACAAAAGAGGGTTTTTTCACGTGGACGATACGTTAGGGATTGCCTTATTTTCAGCGAGTTATTTTCACCACACCCACGAAGGATTAAATATTGTCGCTGCCAATCTTTATAACGCACAAAAGATTTATGATTTGCTAATCTCGTTAGTAGGTGAAGCCAATGTTTTGTTCTTTCCGGTGGATGAACTCTTGCGCGCCAACACGCTTGCCAACAACAAAGAAATGCTTGCCCAACGGTTATACGTTTTATCCCAATTAACCGAACCCCAACCGAAAATTTTGATTACCCACACTGCGGGGGCATTACGGTATGTTCCTCACCCTTCTTTACTACAGCAACTCACGCTAACGCTTAAAAAAGGACAATCGATTGCAATTGAGCACATTCGTCAAACGCTCATCGAAAGTGGATACACTAAAGTCAACAAGATCGATCAATCCTTACAATTTGCGATTCGAGGAGACATCATCGATATTACCTCGGTCAATCAACCCCATCCCATTCGTTTGGAGTTTTTTGGAGAAGAACTTGAATCGATTCGTTACTTTGATTTAGCGAGTCAAACTTCCTTTGAATCGATTGACCAATGTTCAATTTTCCCTGCAAGTGATTTGTTATTTACCGCAGAGGAAAAAGCAACCCTTGAAACCAAACTTCGTTATCAACTCCAACAAGATCGTTCATTACACGACCCCGATACCTTTGAAAGTTTAACTGAGCAAACGCTTCGCGATATGGAAGGCCTACTGAACCATCACTATTCCTCTTCGCTGTATCGTTACTATGGTTATCTCCAAGACCACCCAACCTCTATCTTGTCCTATCAATCGACATCGGTGAATGTGATCGCCAATGACGATAATGTTCGATCCACGTCCGAAATGTTAGA
>JAURLC010000026.1 GCA_030831415.1 Bacillota bacterium
AACGACCTTAATGCGATGTGGCGAGATAAGCCACGCTTTCATGAATTTAGGATTCATCAGTATTTATTATAACGATTGCCGTGGCATATTCACCATCATGAGCAATCGAAAGTGGATAAGCGGTTTGTTGAAACTTAATAAACGGTTTTCCATGGGTACCAAGATAAATTTCTATACTTGATAATGCTGGATAAGGAAGACGATTCCACGCTTTAATAAACGCTTCTTTTGCAGCAAATCGTCCCGCTAAAAATTGCTCAGGAATCGGATGGACTTCATATGCGGCTAATTCATTCA
This sequence comes from Bacillota bacterium, assembly GCA_030831415.1. Lineage (GTDB taxonomy): Bacteria > Bacillota_I > Bacilli_A > RFN20 > CAG-826 > UBA970. The sequence continues at coordinate 298 of JAURLC010000026.1, forward strand.
AAGATAAAATTTTTTTGGCAAGATCTTGCTTGTTTTTGAAGCGAGGGATGTAGGCTAAATCAATGCCAGTGGATATCATAAACCATTTCCTTGTTCATCCACACGAATGAGCACTTTACGACCTTTATTATTTTGGGGGCTTGTATCCGAGGCATCCACCACACCATCATTTTGTAACATCTTAAATAACCGTAAGGCACGGGGATATCCCATTTCATAGGTTCGTGCAATCCAATTCATCGAGACATAATCCATCGTCATAACCACTGCTTTAATCGTTTCATACAAGGGGTCACTGTAATCCATGTTCGATGAAAAACCATCTTGTGGGGATGAGGAGGGTGTTTCTTTTAAATTCAAGAAACGCTCATCATAGGATGGTAAATGGGCATTACGAATCGAGGCACAAATACGACTAATTTCATCCTCGCTTATGTACGCTCCTTGGACACGAATTTCGCCTTGACGAGCAAACAGAGGGTTGACCAAATACATATCGCCGTTCCCTCCTAAAATTTCTGCTCCTGCATGACCTAATACCGTCACGGAATCGACTTGTTTTGCGACGCGTAAGGCAACGATGGTCGCCATGTTATTTTTAATACTACCCGTAATAATGTCCGTGGTAGGGCGTTGGGTTGCAATCATTAAGTGAATACCTGCTGCACGTGCTTTTTGGGCTAAACGTGCGACTAAATCCGATACCTGAGGATGGGTATTAATTAAATCGTTATATTCATCAATAATTGCAAAGATAAGCGGAAACGTAGGTTTACCGTTTTCTTCGGCATAACGGTTGTATTGTTCTAACGAGGATGTTTCCGAATCTTGTAAAGCAAGATAACGTTCTTCCATCACATCGACAAGTCGTTCTAAGGCAACTTTTGCTTCATCCATTTCGGTAATAACAGGGCAAAGTAAGTGCGGTAAATTTTTATATTTCGCGAGTTCAAATTTTTTAGGATCGATGAGTAACATGCGTGCTTGATCAGGTGTGGACTGTAAAAGTATGGTCATGATAAACGTATGCATGAACACGGTTTTACCACTTCCACTGGATCCTGCAACGAGTAAATGAATCATATCTTTAGGTGTAAAAGCGATGACTTCACCCGTAATATTACGACCAAAGGGAATCATAAATTTATGTTGGGTTTGGTCATTTTGACGTAAATCCATTAACATTTCTTTATACCCAACCATCGATGCACGTTCATTCATTACTTCAATCGTTGAACACGTTTTTCCTAAGACAATGTCATGAAAAGCTACTTCATAACCCCCTAAAGCAACCCCTAAGTCTAATAAAACTTTTTTGACTTGTTGGGTTTGTGCTCCATCGGCCATTTGGACATCAAAGGATGTGACACTCGGTCCAATTTCATAACCGACAATGGTTGCATCTACATTTAATGCTGCAAATTTCTGTTCGAGTATTTCTTTGCGACGAAGGGTGACACGTTCATTAAATTCATAATCCAAACCACTCGTACGCGAGGTAAGGAAATCAAGATTAGGAAGATGATATGGTTTTTTAATCGGAACGACTTCCTTTGCAGGTGCAGGAGGAGGCGTGGCGACTTCTAATTCAATATCGGGTGCATCATATAAACTTGCATTCGACTCGGTCGTGTCTTCTTCAATTGGTGACGGCTCTATTGGACTTGAAGGGAAGGATTCATTCGGGGTAGGGGAAGAAGTACTAGGACGCGTAAATGTGGGTTTTTCAAACCGAACGGGCGATAATCCGCTCACACTAATGCCAGGAAATAAATCGCGGACGACTTTGGTTTGACCACTTGTTTCATCCACTGTCGTAAAGGTACCAGGCATCGTCTTGGTAGGAACATGATCGGATAAACGCCGAAAATATTGTTTCTCTTTTTGGCGTTGATCCATCGTCATCGAAATGGAATGAATCACATACGCCCATATTTTTTCCAAACTCATTAATATCCCTGCAAACAGTCCCATTAATAAAAACGTTTGATTCAATGACACGAGGTTTAGGATGTTCAAAATGGCTAACACGAGGTATCCAAAAATACCTCCGCCAACACGCAACGATTCAAATTGAAAAATTGCTTCTGGGTTTTGAAAATAAACCGAAAAATACGAGTCAACAAAAGATAGTAATGTCAAAGGAGGTAAGTCCGGATTTCTTAAGTAAACATCCAACGTTGAAAGACCTAATATGGTGAGAATGGTCACCATGATACCAAACGTCGAAAGTCGTGCTTCTATTTTTAAAAATGGCTTGTTAAGCATTAAGGCAATGCCATAGCCAATCATAAAGACGTAACCTAAGATTCGTAATTCACCGACAAGAAATGCAAAAAAGAAACTCACCACTTGCGAAAACAACCCTTCACTAATAAATCCTAAAAAGGTTAATAAAATTAAAAATAAACCTAATGCAAATTTTAAAGGACGATCAGAGATCGGTGGAAAGGAAGATTGTTTTTCACCATTCATATAGTCGTATTATACCAAGTTTAATCCTCTTTTGAGGGTTAATTTGCAGCGACTGGGGCATCTTCAGGACGTTCATCTAAAAATAAAATAATAGGAAGAATAATCGGATTTTTTCCATTAATACGACGCAAAATTTTACTCGTTTTTTCAATGAGTTGATATTTAAAGTCATCAACGGCTAAAAAGGCTTTTTTCGTTAAATAGTCGTGAAGTTCGTTTGAAAATAAGGTTTGAATTTCTTTCATAATATTATCGGAATCTTTGACAAAGACATATCCCCGCATTTGAACATCAGGACCGGCAATGATTTTTTTATTAAGTTTAGAAATCGTTGCTCCTAAAATGACCACACCATCTTCACCTAAGCGTTGACGCTGCAAAATGACATCGGATTTCACATCTCCAATACCTAATCCATCGATAAACGTATCACCTGTGGGAATACGATCTAAATCGGAAAGCAATAATTTTGGTTTGCCTTCGGTGAATTCCAAGACAAAGCCATTATCCATTAAAAAGGTGTTCATATGATTTAACCCAATCCCTGTGGCAACCCCTAATTTGGCATTGGCCACGAGTTGAACGTATTCACCTTTAACGGGCATGTAATATTTTGGTTTAAGCAAGGAAACAAGTGTTTTAATGTCTTCTTCTTGCGCGTGAAGTCCTCGAATTTGTTTTCGTGTAATATTGACGACTTTCGCGCCGGTTTGATAAATTCCATCAATGGCATCTGTCGCTAAAACTTCAAACGCTGGCGCAGAGGGGCAAGCGACAATAAACGTATCGGTTTGGTTTAAGGAAAACGTCTTATCTTCATTGACACTATTAGCCAATTCATCAATTTTTTTATAGACGCGTTCGCCTTGGCCCATCATGATAATCACTTGATCTTTAATGGCCGTTCGTAAATGATTTTCCCGACTCACAATGCGATCACGAGGTAAGGAAAGTGCATTGAGTTTCATAAAGGTTTCAATGTAGGTTTCGGTTTCTTGATCATAGAAAATTACTTTCTTTTGATTCGCCACCGCAAATTGAACGACTTCTTCTAAGTTGTAAACAGATTGATTATAGAGCGCGATAAACACGCGTCCTTGGGCCACTTGAAAAGGAATCACTAAATGGTCATTTAATCGGTGATTGGGTGAACAATAGCCGACCTTATCCGCTGATTCAGATTCCGTTAATAAGATGAGGGTTTCTTTTTCAGCAATTTTTGCGAGTGCATTTAAATCATGTTTGTAATGTTTGTGTGTATTGTATTCGACAATAAAATCACCGGAATACACAATGTTGCCATATGGAGTATCAATGGCAAACCCACACGAATCCATGACACTATGCACGGTTTGGAAAAAATGAAAGTCATACCCTGCAATCTTCACTTGACTGGTGGGTTGAATAATATGGGTTTCAAAGTCCACCGATAACTTCATTTCCTTGGTGTACTGTTGTAATAAGGCAATGGTTGCAGCGGTTCCATACACAGGGGCACTCACTTGTTTATAAATATACGGTAAGGCACCCATTTGATCGTCATGTCCATGGGTAATGATGTAGGCACGAATACGATGTCGTTGTTTAATTAAGTAGTCAATATTGGGAATAATCGCATCCACCCCTGGGTGATCCCGCGTGGGATATTTTAAACCTGCTTCAATG
>JAURLC010000027.1 GCA_030831415.1 Bacillota bacterium
ACTTCTGGGGTTAATCCTTCACAAGTGTCATCCACCTCTATGGGTTGAACATCCCATTCGGAGGAAAATCCTTGCCATGGCCCTTACGATGAAAGTGAATTTTCTTCGATTGAAGAACTCACCTCGCTTGAGGACACAGATGAAGAAGTTGGCGTTGATTGCGGCCCTACAATCGTTTGAATCGCGAAAGTCGAAATAATTCCTAATGCAAATGAAAAAGTCGCTAATGCGGTTAATTGTAAAATCGTTTTTTGTTCCCTACTATTTACCTCAATGATACATGTATCAAATGACGATGATATACCAGAAACAGTATTTTCGACTTAAGCTTTCTTTGTTTTTAGCGAAGTCATCGGGACGAGAATCCAAAAGAGAAGAAATGTAGCTAACCCAAAAGAAAGAAAACTAGAAAGAAAGTCAATTTCTTGAACCATCCATCCAAAAAGTGGAAACAAGCCTACCATAAGAAAACTAAAAAACATACTATTGATAGATAAAACCGTCGCACGTATTTCACTTTTTGTATTTCGATTTAATAAAGCATTCATCACGACATATAATCCACCATCAAGGAAAGACAATAAAAGAAAACTAATAATTGAAACCAACGGGATAAAAAAGAAAGAGAATCCAAGGGTGATCAACACAACATTACTCCATAGGATGGTTCTTAACGATAATTTTTCTTCGATTTTATGCGAAATAAATGCTCCCAATGCAGCACACAAACCACTCACTGCAAACCAAAAACCTATCGAAAAACTCGACCAAGATAATGACTCCCAATAGACGGTCGCATAATAAGCAAGGATAGCCGTTATCGTCGACATGAGTGCAAACGTCATCATCGTGAAAAATAACGATGTATTTTTTTGAAAAAGTCCAATACTTTCTCGATATTGTTGAACAAATGCAAAATGAAATGGCTCTTTGTTTTCCCTTTGTTGAACGGACGTTTCTTTAAATGTCAACGCAACTAAAATTGCTAAACCATACGTTGCGATATTGACTCCAATCGCCCATTGATACGACACCATAACCAATAATCCACCCGCCAAATTACCCACCACGGAGGCAATTCGAATCAAGCCCTCACGAAAACTTTCTTTTTTGGTAAACGTTTCTTCTTGTCCAATTTCTTTCAAGGTGTCATAGATTAATGCAGTTCCAGAACCCGACTCTAGGTTATAACTGATCGCTGCAAATATAAACGCGACAACAGCGATCCAATAAGAAGAAGCAAAATATAATCCGATTAAATACGTGATATGAAAGACGATACCAAGAATACGTGTGTTCTTGCGTCCAAACAAATCGGCGATTACTCCAGTTGGTGATTCAAAAACTAACGAGGTGACATGAAAAATGCTCTCGAGTAAAGCAACTTGAAAAACCGTAAACCCTCGCGACACCAGATACACAAACCAAAAGATGTGCATCACATTGGAATATTTTAAAAATTCAAAAATATAATTCTTGGGAATATTATGACGAAGACGCGACATCGACTTTATTCCTCCGTAGATTCGGTTTCTTTATAGGCATTCGCCCGTTTACGAACATTTTCTTGTAAATGAATTTTCCGCATACGATACGCTTGTGGAGTAATTTCAACGAGCTCATCATCATTGATATAAGCTAAACATGCTTCAATCGACATTTCTCGCGGGGCTTTTAGCACCACTTTAAGTTCTTTATTGGCCATACGCATATTCGTTAAGGCTTTTGCTCGCGTAACGTTAATGACTAAATCACGAGGATATTTGTTTTCACCAACGATCATACCTTCATAGACTTCTGTACCTGGACGAACAAACATCGTTCCACGATCTTCGAGTCCTTCAATCGCATAAGTGGTTGTCGTCCCCGTTTCAGAGGAAATAAGTACCCCTTGGTGATGCCCTTTGGGTTGAACGTGGGTCATCGGTTTATGGGTTTTATATAAATGGTTAATCATGCCTAATCCTTTCGTTAACGTCATAAAATCTGAATTCATCCCTAATAGACCTGCTGTTGATATTTCATAGATTAAGCGTGTATTAATATCACCCGGTTCCATGTGTTCCATGTGACCATCCCGTTGAGCAACATAATCCATGACCGGACCTACGTATGCATTAGGAACATCCAAAATCAGTTCTTCAAACGGTTCATGGGCTTTTCCATCTATCATCTTGACGATGACCTTGGGTTTACTCACTTCAAGTTCAAATCCTTCACGTCGCATATTTTCAATGAGGATCCCTAGATGAAGTTCTCCACGACCAGAAACCATAAAACTATCCGAGTTTTCAATGACGTTGACGCGTAAGGAGACATCCCGTTGGGCTTCTTTCATGAGTCGATTTTGTAATTGACGGAAGGTGACAAATTTACCTGCTCGACCGACAAAGGGCGAAGAGTTAGGGGCAAAGGTCATTTGTAGGGTAGGTTCATCAATCGTAATGAGAGGTAAAGGCTGTACATCGGAAACATCACACACCGTTTCCCCAACATTGATATCCGCAATACCTGCAATACCCACAATATCGCCTGCGGTTGCTTCTTCAACATCGGTTCGTTGTAAGCCAATAAATTTAAACATTTTTAAAATTTTGACAGGTTTAAAAGATCCATCCATACGTGCAAGTGTATAGCCTGTATTAATCTTCATCGATCCAGATCGGATGATCCCAATCCCGATACGACCGACAAAATCATTGTAATCAATGAGGCTAGGTTGAAATTGTAAGGCTTTTTTGGGAAAAACACGTGGACTTTCAATTTCATCAATAATGAGGTCAAACACCACATTCATGCCTTTTTGTTGTGTCGACAAGTCGGGGGATAGACTACTCGTTCCGTTTAATCCGGAAGCATAAATGACTTTGAAGTCTAAAAAATCTTCGGGAGCGTTCATTTCAATAAATAAGGACAAGACTTCATCGACGACTTTTTGTAAGTTGACATTAGGACGATCCACTTTATTTATGAGTACAATCGGTTTAACGTTGGCTTCAATTGCTTTTTTCAACACAAAGCGTGTTTGAGACATAGGTCCTTCAAATGCATCCACAAGGAGGAGACATCCATCCACCATGTTCATAATACGTTCAACTTCACCACCAAAATCTGCGTGTCCAGGTGTATCTAGGATATTAATTTTATAATCTTTGTATTGTAATCCGGTAGCCTTAGCTAGAATGGTAATCCCTCGTTCTTTTTCAATCGGGTTGACATCCATCATACGTTCATCGACAACTTCATTGGAGCGAAACATATTCGCAGATCGAAAAAGTTGATCGACCATCGTGGTTTTTCCATGGTCAACGTGAGCAATAATCGCAATATTTCTTACATTCATAACTTACATAGCATACACGCTTAGAAGGGAAAATACTATCGGTTTAAGAACTTGTAACTTTACTATCAAAAAGTGTTAAAGTAGAAAAAAGGGAATACTATGTACCAATCAAAATTAAAATCGTCCTTACTGAATCAATTATTCGAAACCATCTTACAACTTAAGAGTACTGATGAATGTTATCGGTTTTTTGAAGATATTTGTACGATTAAAGAATTAAAGGATTTAGGATTACGTTTAGAAGTTGCTCGTTTACTCAATCAAAAAATGTCCTACCTTGATATTGTGAAAAAAACTACCGCATCGAGTGCAACGATTGCACGCGTAAATAAAGCACTCAATTACGGATCTGACGGCTATTTATTAGCCTTAAAAAGAATGAAATAAACACTTTCTATTTCACAAAAATGGTTTGCCGAAGACGTCTTCTTACCACGTGGATCTTAATTATCTTTGGGAAACTACACGTTATCTTTTAGATGGCGTGTGGTTTTCCTTACAACTCTTTTTTATTACCTTAGCGGGAGCAGTCCCGCTAAGTTTTCTTTTATCAGGACTTTATCGTTTTGTTCCGTGGAGTCGTCCTTTCTTAAACTTTTATACATGGCTTTTCCGAGGAACCCCTTTAATGCTTCAATTGTTCTTCGTTATGTTTGGATTGCCTGCGCTAGGAATCAGCGTGAATCGTTATGCAGTTGCGTATGTCGGTTTTATTGTGAACTATACGGCCTACTTTATCGAGATTATTCGAGCAGGATTAGAGTCTCTCCTTATTGATCAACAAGAAAGTGCCTTTGTGATGGGAGCAACCCCTCATTACACCTTTCAACATGTTCTTCTGCCTCAAGCATTACGCTTACAAGTTCCTGTCATTACCAATGAAACTATTACGTTGATTAAAGATACCTCTTTAGTCACCGTCATCGCCATTAGTGATTTGCTTAGAAAAGTACGAGAATTTGTCTCACGTGATTTCACCGTTACTCCCTTTTTCCTCGCGGCAGGATTTTATTTGTTATTCACGTATTTTATCGTTCTCTTCTTTCGACAAATAGAACGCCGTTTTGACCTTTAAAAAAACACTTAAATTTTAACTCCCTTTTTTTCAAGGTTTAAAGGTTGAAAAAAGGAAATTTTCGTTTATTATTTTTGAGGACACACTTATTGAAAAATAAGGTCGTTAGAACTATCAGGGTCTAAAGGAAACATTCCAATGACAGCCAGAGAAACCTATTTGGCTTTTATTGGAATTTTTTATTTGAAAAGGAGAATCCTCGTATGGCAAAAGCTCTCATTATCGGAACGGGTGCGGTCGCAACCGTTGGTGCACAAAAAGTTGCCCAAAATCACACCGTTTTTTCTCATCTTGTCATCGCGAGTCGAACGCAATCCAAAGTCGATGATCTTGTGAAACGATGCCAATCTTTCCCCCTTGAAGTTCAAGGTGAAACTGTAGATGCTGAAAACATCCCAGCTTTAGTCACCCTTATTGAAAAGCATCGTCCTGATATCGTCATGAATTTAGCGCTTCCATATCAAAACATCCCGATTATGGAAGCATGCATCCAAACCAAAACGCATTATTTGGATACAGCATGTGCCGAAGTACGCGATCATGCTGGTTTTGAATATGGAACCCAATGGGTGTATCACGAACGTTTTAAACAAGCAGGTGTGATGGCACTCCTTGGTGTGGGGTTTGATCCAGGTGTGACAAGTGTGTTTGCCATGTATGGGAAAAAGCACTACTTCGACGAAGTGCATTATTTGGATATTTTAGACGCGAATGGGGGCGATCATGGGTACCCCTTTGCCACAAACTTTAACCCAGAAATCAACATTCGCGAAATTACGATGCCCGGTCGATTTTTTGAAGAGGGTCAGTGGAAATCGATTCCCGCCTTATCCCAATATCATACGTATCCCTTAGAAGAAATCGGGCCTCGCGATATGTATTTGATGTATCACGAAGAACTTGAATCGTTGGTTAAATTTATTCCCGAATTGAAACGTGCACGCTTTTACATGTCGTTTGGTGAAAAGTATTTACGCCACCTTCGAGTATTAGAAGCGGTAGGCATGACCTCAACCCAACCGATTATGTATGAAGGTCGACCCATTGTTCCGCTTCAGTTTTTAAAAGCCGTATTACCTGACCCTGCCTCATTAGGACCGCGAACTAAAGGAAAGACAAACATTAGTGTCATTCTCCGAGGACGCAAAGAGGATAAAGAAAAAACGTATCGAGTTTTCAACATGATGGATCATGAAGAAGCCTATAAGGAAACTGGTGCTCAGGCAATTGCCTACACCACGGGAGTTCCTGCGATGATCGGGGCAACACTTATTGTGACTGGGCAATGGAAAGGTGCAGGTGTCTTTAACGTCGAGCAATTTAACCCTGATCCCTTCATGGAATTATTAAATCAATGGGGCCTCCCATGGAAGGAAAGCTTTGATCCAAAGCTCATTGATTAAGATGAAATTAACACCTTCTATTCCTACTCCCTATTACCTCATCGATGAATCCTTACTTGAACGAAATTTAAAGATTTTAAAAGATGTCAAAGATCGTTCAGGAGCAAAAATCTTGCTTGCACAAAAAGCTTTTTCAACTTACCCTTTTTATCCTCTTATTGCCTCTTATTTAGATGGAACAACGTCCAGTGGACTGCATGAAGCACAACTGGCTAAAGAACATTTTGGTAAAGAAATTCACGTCTTTGGTCCTGCATACAAAGAAAGTGACATCCAAACGATGTTACCTTTTGTGGACCACATTGTCTTCAATTCCAATACACAGTTTCATCGTTTTAAAGATCAAGCGCTTTATGCAGGAAAAACAATTGGCATTCGCATTAATCCTGAAAAATCAACCCAAGATGCGAGTCATGCCATGTACGATCCATGTTCAATTACCTCGCGTATGGGTATTAAATTACAAGATATTGACCCTTCCATTTTTCCTGCATGTACCGGTTTTCATTTTCATACGTTATGCCAACAAAACGCCGATGCATTAGAAATTACCTTTCAAGAAGTCGAACGTAAATTTGGTCATTATTTCAAACACCTACGTTGGATCAATTTTGGTGGAGGACATCATATCACGCGCTCAGACTACGACAAAGAAAAGCTCATTCAACTTATTCGATATGTTAAAGAAACGTATAACCTTGAGGTGTATTTAGAACCGGGTGAGGCAGTTGTGCTCAACGCAGGCTATTTGGTCGGTACGGTCATTGATATCGTGACCAATGATGTTCCAATTGCCATTTTAGATGTCTCACCAACGTGTCACTATCCCGACGCGATTGAAATGCCGTTTCGTCCCAATGTTGTTGGAATGGATGACGCCTCTACTTATCAAGTTCGTCTTGCAGGAGGAACCTGTTTATCGGGCGATAATTTTGGCGTCTATGGTTTCCCAAAACCTCTTGAAATAGGAGATTTTGTGATCTTTGAAGATGCAGCACTTTACACCATGGTGAAAACCACAACCTTTAATGGTATGCCATTACCAAGTATGGTAAAACGTGATCAAAGTGGACGTGATACTGTCATTAAAACGTTCTCGTATCAAGACTTTAAAGGAAAGTTAGGGTAAATGATTCGTAAAGTTGCCAAATTCGGAGGTAGCTCCATGGCCAACGCTCAAACGATTCGTCAAGTTGCATCGATTATTCAAGGAGACCCATCGATTCATTTTGTCGTGGTGTCCGCACCCGGAAGACGGCAAAAAGGTGACTTAAAAGTTACGGATTTACTGTATCAAGTCGCCAAAGAACTAGAAACTAAAGGAACAATTGATTCCTTTGCTCTAGTAGAAGCACGCATTTTAGAAATCGCTCAAGGGCTTCAGTTAACTGATTTTATTCTTCCCTATTTAATAGAAACACGGGTGGCCATTCTTGAAGACTTATCCTTACCTTTTATCGTCTCTCGAGGGGAATATTTTTCCTCGTTATTACTCGCTCAATATTTAAACTACACATGGGTTGATGCAAAGGATTGTATCGTGTTTCGAGGATCAACATTAAATTATCCTTCTAGTAACCAAAAGACACGTAAACTCCTCAATAAGATGGCGCATGTGGTTCTCGGTGGTTTTTATGGCGAAAATGGATTAGGGGACATTAAAATCATGGAACGAGGTGGCTCGGATATTACCGGAGCTATTGTTGCTCGCGCAATTAAAGCCAATGTGTATGAAAATTGGACGGATGTGGATGGTTTTTTAGTCGCCGATCCTGACATTGTCGATTCCCCCAAACTCATTGAAGAAATGACGTATAAAGAACTTCGGGTCTTATCCTTTATGGGAGCCGACGTTCTTCACAGTGAAACGTACTATCCCGTCATGAAATCGAAAATACCGATTCATATTCGTAATACGTTTAACCCAACTAGCGAAGGAACGTACATTTCCACCTCACTTGGCCATCGTGGTGAAAATCTTGTGACTGGGATTGCAGGATTGCAGGACTTTACGTTAATTGTCATCGAAAAAGAACTCATGAGTGAAGTCGTTGGATTGGACCGTAAAATACTTTCGATTGCAGAAAAACTTGGTATTATCATCGAACATTTCCCTTCTGGTACAGATACATTTTCGATGATGATTGAATCGAAATATTTAGAAGATGGGAAAAAAGAAGCATTTCTCGCCTTAATTAAAAAAACCATTAAACCAGATTATATGGAAGTCACCGAGGACGTATCGCTCATTTCCATTATTGGTCGAAACTTAATGGCGAATAATTACAACATGCTGAGATTGTTTACAGCCCTTGTCAACGACAATATCACCTTAAAGATGATTGATTATGGAAGCAGTGGTGTCAATATTGTCATCGGTGTATCCGATGATGATTATGGTTTTGCTATCAAAACGTTATACAAAGAATTCATCGAAGACGATGAAGAGGAGGATCAAGCATGAACCCACCACGTCTTGCGATTGTCGGAGCAACCGGTGTTGTCGGAACGATGTTTCTTAACGTTTTAGAAGAGCGACATATTCCGTTTTCTTCATTAGTGCTTTTTGCCTCCAAAAAGAGTGCAGGTCAAACGATATCTTTCAAAGGAAATCTTTACACCATTATCGAATTAACCGAACAGAATATCACGAACAATCCTGTGGATGTTGCCTTGTTTTCTGCAGGAGGAGACGTCGCCAAAACGTTTGCCCCAATGTTTGTAAAACTCGGTGCTAAAGTCATTGATAACTCTTCGCATTTTCGAATGGATCCTTCCTATCCTCTTGTGGTCCCGGAAGTCAATCCTGATGATTTAAAAGGAGATATTTCGATTATTGCGAATCCTAATTGTTCCACCGTTCAAGCGGTTGTCGCCTTAAAACCCCTCCATGACCGTTGGACACTCAAACGTCTTGTGATTTCCACGTATCAGGCTGTTTCCGGTGCAGGAAGTCTAGGCATCCATGATTTAGAAACTCGTGCAACTCAAAATTCACTAAAAAAATTTCCTTATCCTATCGTCAAGAACCTTATCCCGCACATTGATGTGTTTTTAGACAATGGCTACACCAAAGAAGAAATGAAAATGGTTCATGAAATAAGAAAAATTCTTCATCTTCCCTCCCTAGCGATTACGGCGACAGCTGTTCGCGTACCCGTGTTAAATGCCCATTCTGAATCAATCAATGTTACCTTTGAAAAACCCTTTGACCTAGAAGAGGTTCGTTCTATTTTAAAAAACGCGCCTGGTGTGGTTCTCTATGATGATCCATCCACCTTACGCTATCCAATGCCATCGATAGTATCTGGCCAAGACAACGTTTATGTAGGAAGGTTACGAATGGATGAATCCTTAACGAATTCATTAAACATGTTTGTGGTGGGAGATAATATTCGAAAAGGGTCTGCGACCAATGCGGTGCAAATATTAGAACATTTATTAACCTTCTAAAATATGAAAAGAATTGGTATTTACACAAAAAAGTTCTACAATTAGGTCGTGGATTTTTTTAATCAATTGCCAGGAGTGTATCAAGCATTACTCGGCACCTTATTTACATGGTTTGTCACCGCATTAGGTGCGGGTATGGTGTTTTTCTTTAAAACGATTAATAAAACTATTTTTAATATCATGCTAGGGTTTGCAAGTGGAGTCATGATTGCAGCCTCCTTTTGGTCCTTACTCAATCCTGCCATTGCCATGGTCGAAGAAAATCCTTCAATTTTTCCTTTACCTGCTTGGCTTGTTGTCGCCCTTGGGTTTATTGCCGGAGGTTTATTTCTGTACGCGATTGATAAACTTCTCCCCCATTTGCATATTGGTCAAAAGAAACCTGAAGGCGTAAAATCCTCCTTCAAACGGTCCATTTTACTCGTCTTATCCATTACCTTACACAATATTCCCGAAGGCTTAGCCGTCGGCGTTGCCTTTGGTGCCGTTGCCTCTGGAATTGGCGGAGCCACGTTGCCTGCCGCCATTGCCTTAGCCATTGGGATCGGTTTACAAAACTTTCCTGAAGGCGCTGCAGTCGCCATTCCGCTTCGTCGAGAAGGCATGTCGCGTCGAAAAGCATTCTTTTATGGTCAAGCCTCTGGGATTGTTGAACCGATTGCCGGTGTGTTGGGTGCCTTACTCGTCATTCAAATCATTGAAATCTTACCGTTTGCTTTAGCCTTTGCGGCGGGAGCGATGGTATATGTCGTCGTTGAAGAACTCATTCCCACCTCCAAAGAAGTGGATAACCCTCAAACGATTGATTTGGCGACTTTAGGTTTTTTAGGTGGTTTTGCCTTAATGATGATTTTGGATGTTGCCTTAGGTTAATCGCCCACATAATTGATCATCCATTCTCCACCTACGTAAACAATTTTTTCTGCTAATAAAAGGTATTCTTCACTCTCCCATCCATACGTTTCTAGGATGCGATTTATGACGCTTGCATCCGTTTGGAAAGGGCAGGTAATCCCTCCTTTTTCCCAACAAGTCTAGATAAGGTGTAATACGTTCCCGATACATCTTTATACTTTTTTCGCATAAGTATCTCCTTTCATACCAAGATGGTAGGACATAAAAAGAAGGAATGTGTCGCTTTGAAAGCGACAGTTATGGAATGGGAATAAATGCTCGACCGGGAACGATGTTGGGATAACGTTTTCTCCATTGTTGATAGGCATCAATGATGGGATGCGTAAACTGTAAAATTCGATCATCAAAATTCCATTCAAGCACATGATGATAAGGAGGTTTGCAACGGGAAGGAATGTCTTCCTTCATCTGTTCAATGACCGCTTGAATCCATTGATTGATAAATACCCCATCGATGGTTGTATTGGGTTCAAGTGAAGCTTGTGCCAACTCCCATGTTTTAGGTCGGAAGTTTTTTGGAAACAATTGAGCATGCCGTTCTTCATGTGTCCAAGTCCCTAAAAAAGCTTCTAATTGAGTATGTGTGGTCATTCCCTTTTCTTGTTGAAGGGAAAGAATCCATTTTAATTCAAAATAAAGCATTTGTTCGGGATTATAGGCGACTTTAGGAAATCCCGTTGAACGCGTGGAAACAATCGCCTCAAGCGGGATATCCACCCATATTGGAACGTTGCCTTCATCCAATTGAAATCGAACATGAACCCTCTTGCCTTTCCAATGAAGATCTTGAACCTTCCCTGTCCATTCGCGAATGTGCGGTTTTTCTACCCGTTCACCTTGGAAAGGATCATGTGTGGTTCCAAAACTTCTTGATAACGATAAATATTGAGCCGCTTCATCCCAAAGCTGAGTATTAATGGCTAATCCACGTAACGCGTGCCAAGCTTCCCCTTCTACATAATCTTGGACATCACGATAAAACGCTGCTTCTTGTTCTTTCGTTAATCCTTTTTCTAAAAACCACGTGCACCATCTTCCTGACATGTTTTCTTCCTCCT
>JAURLC010000028.1 GCA_030831415.1 Bacillota bacterium
ACACAATGGACGATTGCTGTACGAAATGAAGTCACCCTTGTCACCCCACGATTGGGCAACCATCTTTTAGTTTCATATGTAGAAGTTGACGATGAACATATTAAGTCGATTGATCTTTTTAATCCCACGATTCGAACCATGTCCATACTGTCGTACACCATGTCCGTGAATACAACAAATCTTCGCTTTTCATCCACGTTATCCATCGCCCCCTTACAATCATTGACGATTCAGTTTGAAGAGGGTGAAAATGCAATGGAAATCAGTGCAGAAACCTTATGGAATGAAGCGATTACATCGATAACTTTCTATCAAGATCAAGACGTGATTGACACACTTGACCTTAACACAATAGACATGTCTCGTTATGGAGCGATCGATTCATCATCCTTTCATTTATATCGTGATTCAAAATCGCTTGATGCTCAAGCAGTTTATGATCCTCTTGTATGGATGCATCGTCCCTTAGAAGAAGAAAAACGGACGTTCGAACTTGCCCAACCGACGATTACCTCGCTTGAACAAGCGAAGCGTTGGGCCGAATTTGTCATGTACGGCGATGGGATGTTTGCCGCCGGTCGCGTCGAAGAAGCATTTCGTTCGATTGAACGTGAATACATGGGCATGCATCCTTCGAGTCAACAGCTTATTTTTGATCAACCGAATACGAAAATTACCGGAATTAATGAATCCTCGCAACAAGATACGTCAATCTTTCGTGAAGCGGTAGGGCGTTATAATTATTTAGCCGCACGGGTGGAAAACGCTCAAGGTTTAACCTCGCCAGTCACGTCGACGTTTGATTTTTCCTCGATAATGCTTCCTTCCTTAGCAGTAGGAAGTTTACTATTACTCTTTTTATTTCTTAAGCAACGACAACGGGTTTACTAACCAGGTAGGAAGTTTAAGTCCTACGGAAGGTTGATAGACGACGGCTTCAAACGCTCTGACACCTTGTTCAGCTAAGACGTTGTACGCTTGAATCGTTGAAGACGTGGTCGAGATGGCAGATTTTGTCACTAAAATCGAGGCATTGGTGTAAGGTAAGACACTTAACGCCGATTGATCAGGAAGTAAAGCAGGAGCTGAAAAGACGATATGGCTATACGTTTTCTTCGCATCTTGAATGAATTGTTTCATTGCTTCGGAGCGTAAGTGAGTGGCTGGGACGGCTTTTGGTAATCCTAAAAGAACATCAAAGGTTGACGTTAAACTGACCACGGTAAGATCATCCTTGGATTTTTTCTTATCCGATAAAAGCTGGAGTGACGTTAATAGCGTCGTTAACGGAGTTGATTTTAAATCGGCTTCAATGAGTAACGTTTTTCCGCCTCTTAATGAAGATTGTTGGGCAAACGCATAGGCGAATAAAGGGAGTTCATTTAATGGCATGGCACTACTAACAAATGTTAAAAGAGGATCTTCGGGATTGGGACGAATACTTTCTAAATTATTTTGTAAATTTTGTAACGATTCTTGTAAGGAAGACGAGGTTGCAATGACGTCGAGTTGATCGACTTGTTTTTGTGAAGAAGTGGCAAAACGAGCTTCTACTAGCGTCATATTGAGGGGACGTAACACTGAAACGTTGAAAAAGCGGCTAATTACGCCTAATTCTTTTAAGTCTGTTGAGGAGAATATCGTGCCTTTAAACGCATCCCATAAGACACCAACAGCTCCTCCAACCATTAAACCAAGTAAAGCACCGATGGCTAAATACAGTAACGAACTAGGACCATCAAAGGTGGTGGTTGCAGCATATTCCCCAAGCACATGGTTGTTGGCGATCACGGTGTAATTGGTGTTTCCATCCAAAATAGTCGCATCAATGACAGCATTAATGATGGGTACCACAATCGCTTCTTCAGGATGAGTAAAGGTGATGGTAATACGTAAAGAATTCGTCGTGGTGGTTGCGGTTAAGGTTGAATGAATAATGGCGGGAGTAATTGCATCTCCATTGTCTAAGGTAATGAGGTCTGCTTCTAAAGCACTAGCCGCCAATTCGGCGACTGCAGAAGAACCCACGATTTCCGTCACCGTATTTAAAATCGTGGAATTCGTACTAACTTTGTATGCGACGGATCCTGAACTTTGATACGTTCCTTGATCCATTAAATCGGATTGAGTGTAACCATAAGCAAGTCCTAATCCAAAAACAAAGGTAATGCCGATGAGCCATAAATTACGGAAAAATAAGCGAAATAATCGCGCTAGACTAATACCCGTTTCCATTAAATCAATTTTTTTCATTTTATCCCCTTTAAAAAAGTCATGAAATCACTACATACATAGTAATAAAATTATGGATAAGTCGCAACAAAAGGAATAGAAACTACCCAAATTTTACAATAGGTTTATGCTACACTATTGCTATGCGTTCATCTCGTTCAAGACGGTCTTCCCCTTCTCGTTCTCGGTCCTCTTTTTCCCGTCGATCGTCCTCAATATCCTCATTTTCACATTCACGATATACTCATCGTCCATCCCGGGGAGTTGGAAGGGGTATTCCTGTTTCGCAACTTCACCCCATCAGTAAAGTCTTATTGATTTTATTGTTAGTTTCGTTTTTCTTTAATTTTGTCATGACCATTGTCGCACCATTTACACTGTTTGATTGGGGATTATGGATATTCTTTTTACCTTTTATTTTTGCCGTATTATTCATGATTGTCACGATTATTACAAGTTTTTCATCGGTACAATATGGTTTAAGAATGAACCTTCCTCGCCGTTTTGAACAATCGGGTCGAATGCTTATGCCTTTAACTATTAAAAAACCGCTTGCAAACTATTTTGAGTGGCAAGAACAAGAAGAACGATATGTTTTAATCACCTTATCGAAGAAAGCCACATACGATGCTCGTTTATTACAATCTCTATTAGAAACGCTTAAACAACAAAATTACCGAGAATTATGGATCGTTCAAGATCCAGCACGATTTATGGATTCGGATCGAGATTATGCCCGCTTTTATAATGTCTTACTTTTAACAATGCAACAACTCGACGAAAAACTTTCCCTGTATAACTCACCTGTTACACAATGAAAAAACATACCCATTTCGCTTTTGGCGATGTCATTTTACTTGCGGCTTCACTTATTTGGGGGACCGCGTTTTTATTTCAATCCATTGCGATGGAGGATATGGGACCATATTTGTTTGTCACGGTTCGCGGGTTGCTTGCATCTGTTGTCTTAGCTGCAATAATTCTCGTTCGAGCGCTCGTCATGCCTAGAAAGCGGCTAGATAAGCTAGGGACAAAAAAAGGATATCAACTCGCAATGATGGGTGGAATCATCTTAGCATTAGCGATGATTACCCAACAAGTGGGGATTGTCGGTACCACCACAGGTAAAGCAGGATTTATTACGACCCTTTACATCATGTTTGTCCCTCTCATCGGTGTGGTATTCAAAAAACAGTACCCCATGCAAACGTGGATCGCATTATTGATTGGTTTAGTAGGATTTTTCTTTTTATCCACGAATGGAACGTGGACAGCCATTAATGGGTATGATGGATTAATATTGCTAACCGCCTTTTTATATGGGGCACAAATTTATCTTATTGATCAATTAAAAACGTCGATAGATTCCTTAATGTTTTCGTTTGTTCAGTTTTTTGTAGCTACCCTTATAAGCGTTTTTCCAACCTTGCTATTTGAATCGTTTGATAGTTCCTTTTTATCGTCTATCGACGCGATTATTTCTATTATTTACGTAGGAATTGTTTCCAGTGTCATGGCCTATTTTTTATAAGTGGATGGTTAAAAAGG
>JAURLC010000029.1 GCA_030831415.1 Bacillota bacterium
CACGTACAGAGACGATGCGTTTTTTTTCAATATGAAATTGTTGAACGGGCGAATTAAGATGAATCGTCACACCCATGGACTCCGCGAGTGAACCGAGTGCTTCATGAAAAGCGGAAATCCCCCCTTTGAGGTGATAAATACCATGTTCGTGTTCCATGTAACTGAGGATGGAAAATAAACTAGGGCATTCCCATGGAGACATTCCTAAATATTTGGACTGAAAGGCCATCGAATAAATGAGTTCTTCCGAATGAAAATATTTTTTTAATCGTTGATACAACGATTGACCTAAATCTAAATAGGGGGCGGCTGCTAAAACTTCCGGGCGAACATAATCAAGAGGCGATTGAAAAGGTTTTTCTAATACAGGCGTCACTTTTTCAAATCGTTTTTTTTCATACTTTAAATATTTTTGATACCCTTTTTCTTCACCAGGAAAGACACGATGAATTTCTTTCATCATTTGTAAATGGTCTTGATAGGGATGAAATGTTTTCGTTGGAAATTTAAGTTCATACAAAGGATCGATTGCTTTAACAGGGATCACATCTTCGAGTTTTTTTCCTAATTGAGAAAGAATGGAATCAATGATGGGACGATAAATGAAAAAAGTTGGCCCTAAATCAAAATGATAATCCCCTAATGAAAGTTTAGAAGAACGCCCCCCAACTCGATCATTGGCTTCATAGATGTCAATGATGTGCCCTTGGTTTGCGAGTAATAACGCGGTCACTAATCCACCTGGGCCCCCACCCACAATGGCAATTTTTTTGGATTTTGGTTTCTTTTGCATATAAATTAATTATATACGTGTTTATGCTTGGAAAGAATCGTTATTGCATTCCTTTTTTGATGTGGTATTATATTTATGTCGTTAAGTCAAACTCAACAGAGTGGAGCAATCCACTCTTTGTTTTTTGAAAGGAGCTTATGCCACTCATTGAAGCACTAGAAACGTTAATTAAACCCGTCGTTGAAAACGAGGGGGCATATGTCCACGAACTTAGTCTTGTGGTCGAACGAGGTGATAAATTCTTACGAATTTTGCTAGAAAAACCTGGATCTCGTATTGATATGAACTTAATCGTTCAATTAACACGATCACTCTCTACCCTCCTGGATGCATCTGGATTACTGAATGAGCATTACATCCTCGATATTGCCAGTGCAGGTATCGATTATCCGATTAAAATGGAGCTCATCGAACGGTACATTAACACTATCATCCAGGTGTATATTGATCCTCATCAACAAGGAAAACCGGGAATCATTGGAAAACTCATCGACATCAACGACTCTACACTGACACTGTCCGTAAAAGAAAAAAAAGAACGTATCAATCAAAGATTTGAAAAAAAGGATATTACGCGAATCGAAGTATCGCGTGAACAATAAAAGGAAAAGGAACTATTATGTTTAAATCAGCTGAACTCTTAAAACTCATTGAAGTACTTGAATTAGAAAAAGGTATTTCAAAAGAAGCCATTATTGATGCATTAAAAGAAGCACTTGCGAAAGCTTATCGCAAACATTTAGGCTCGATTGACGATGCCTTAGTGCGTGTTGATATTAATCCTGTCACAGGGGTCATTGAAGTGTTTGAACAAAAGAAAGTCGTGGAAACCGTCGAAGATGATTTCCTTGAAATCTCACGTGATGAAATCAAAGCAAAAGGTCTCTCATTAAACATCGATGACTTTTATGAAACCGAAGTCGATTTAGAAAGCTTCACCAAAGGAACCGCAATGATTGTAAAAGCGGTGTTCCGTCAAAAAATTGCTGAAGCTGAAAAAGCGGCTTTATATGAACTCTTTAAAGACAAGATTGGCGAAATGATTGTCGGGCAAGTTGAAAAAGTGGATGATCGAAGTGCCATTATAAATATTGGTCGTACCGATGTATATTTACCGGTTTCTAAACGTATACCAGGTGAGACTTTTAAAGTTGGCGATCGTGTTAAGTTATACGTTGTTGATGTTGAATCTACAACAAAAGGTGCTCAAATTGCGGTTTCCCGTACGCACGAAGGCTTTTTAAAACGTGTCTTTGAAGAAGAACTTCCAGAAGTATACGAAGGAACTGTCATTATTAAAGCGATTGCTCGTGAAGCGGGGGTTCGTTCTAAAGTTGCAGTTTATTCTAATGATCCTAATGTTGATCCAGCCGGTGCATGTATCGGTCAAAACGGCTCACGTATCCAAAAAATTGTCGCTCAACTTGGTAACGCAAAAGAAAAAGAAAAAATTGATATTATTGCCTACACCGACAATCTCCTTCTTTATTTAGTGGAATCGATGAAACCCGCTCAAATTACAGGAATTATCCTTGATGAAGTCAACCACAAGGCGATGATGCTCATCCAAACTGAAAATTTAGGTCCTGCAATTGGTCGTCGAGGTGTCAATCCTCGTTTGGCTAGCAAGTTAACAGGCTGGCAAATTGATGTGAAAGATTTCAATGAAGCTGTAGCCGAAGGATTATCTTATCAACTCGTCGATCAACTTCGTCAAGAAGCAGAAGATAAACGCTTACGTGAACTTCAACGAGCAACCTTACCTGCTGGTTCTGCTCCTGCCCAAGCACGAAATGTGGTGTATTCACAACAAAATGAAGACTTTACGATGGAAGATGTGTTATCTCCTCGTCATGATGAAGATCGTCAAGAAAAACTTATCGCCGATGGTGAAGATGTCGAAGAAACCCCATCCGAAACTGTTGTTAACGCTGCAGCTAAGGTTGTTGAAACACAAGAGGTTGCCTCACCTGTTGAAGTCGTCGAACCTGCTCCCGCTCCTGTTGCTCCAAAAGTGACCGTTGTTCGTACGACCAAAACATTAGAAGAATTAGAAGCGGAATTAGAAGCGGAAAAAGCGCGTAAACCGAAGTTTGAAAAAGACTTCAAGAAAAAACCGTTTAAAAAACGTCCCAAAGATAATGAAAAACCCATTGAGGATATTCCTTCGCCAACCGGTGATTCATTAAATCCTGCAAATTATATGAAAATATATGACGATGAAGAAGCCATTGAAGAACAAGAACCGGTTGAAGAAATTGAAACCGAAACAGAATTAGACTTTGAGGACTTTGATGAGTATTACGACGAAGAAAAATAATGCCCCCTTACGACGTTGTATTCTTACGGGTGAAAAACTCGAAAAGAAACAATTGCTTCGAATCGTCCGCACACCAGAAGGCATGGTTACCATTGATCCTACTGGCAAGATGAACGGACGGGGTGCGTATGTTAAACGCGATGTTACCCTCGTCGATCGTTTACAACAATCACGACTGCTGGTCAAACATTTAGGCGTTCAAGTCGAAGCATCGTTTTATCTTCACTTACGTGAGGTTCTCGGTGGCTAGCTCCCTTTCGATGCTTCATTTAATGCGACGGGCAAACGCGCTTGTCACCGGCACGAATCCGATCGCATCCAAAGTCGTCTATATGTGGATTGCACACGATGCTTCTCCTACACGGCAAAAAGATTGCATCCATTATTGTCAAAAACATACCATTCCATATGAAATAGCGTTCAGTAAAGCCGACTTTCGTTCGATTATGCAACAACAAGATGTTGCCGTTATCCGTCTCATTAATGCCCATTTTTTACCTCTCATCTATTCCAATAAGGAGGAACAACTCGATGAAAAATAATACAAAACCTACCGTAAGACAAGAAAATACGCAAGGTAGTTTAGCAGCCAAAGAACAAGCGAAGGTTGCCGGGGATGTGTTTATTTACACGGGAAGTATGACCTTGGGTGAATTTGCTAATCAGTTAAAAAAACCTGTCGCTGAAATCATTAAATTTTTATTCCTCAATAAACGGATGTTAACTATTAATTCCGTCCTCGATGACGAAACGATTGGATTAGTGTGTTTACATTACGGGTTGGATTTTAAAAAAGAAAAAGCTGTTGCTGTTGAGGCAATTGAAGATTATGTGATTGAAGATGATGCTTCGACGTTAGAAGAACGTCCTCCCGTAGTGACGATTATGGGTCACGTCGATCATGGAAAAACCACGCTCATTGATGCAATTCGAAGTTCGAATCTTGCCGCCAATGAATTTGGAGGAATTTCTCAAGCCATTGGTGCATACCAACGGGAATTCCAAGGGAAGAAAATCACGTTTATCGATACTCCTGGCCACGAAGCGTTTACCGCAATGCGTAGTCGAGGAGCTAAAGTCACCGATATTGTCGTTTTAGTCGTTGCTGCTGATGATGGCGTTATGCCCCAAACCAAAGAAGCCATTGATCATGCCAAAGCGGCAAAAGTTCCTTTAATGGTCGCGATTAATAAAATGGATAAACCTGGGGCAAATGTTGCCAAAGTTAAAGAAGCCTTATCCGCCTTAGATGTTATCCCGGAAGATTTTGGGGGCGATACAATTTTTGTGGAAGTATCCGCCCTAAAGAAAACAGGGATTGATACATTATTAGAAAATATCTTATTACTCTCTGAAGTATTAGAACTAAAAGCGAATCCGAACCGATTTGCCTTAGGCACCGTCTTAGAAGCCATCTTGGACAAACATGAAGGTCCTAAAGCGACCTTACTCATTGAAAATGGAACGCTCCATAGTTCCGATTATTTAGTCGTCGGAACGGTGTATGGAAAAGTTCGTCGAATGACCAATGAAAGTGCAAAAGTTGTCAAACTTGCCACACCTTCCACGCCTGTATCCGTCATTGGACTTAGTGAAGTACCTGCTGCAGGGGATTCCTTTATGGCATTCCCAACGGAAAAGGAAGCGAAAGAAATTGCCGAGAAACGTCGACTTGCCAAAGAAGCTGAATCGCGCAATCAATCGTCCAACACCCTTGAAAACCTTTCGGAACGATTAGCAAGCGGAGATACCGAACAATTGTATTTTATTATTAAGGCTGATAATTCAGGAAGTGCCGAAGCCATCAAAGCAAGTTTAGAAAAACTGAATCAAGATCACGTCAAACTTTCGATTCTGCGTTCGGAAACAGGTGCCATTACTGAAAGTGATGTGTTGTTGGCCTCTGCATCTCATGCGATTATTTACGCCTTTAATTTACGGCCTTCATCCAGTGTTCAACAAAAAGCAAATGAAGCAGGCATCGAAATTCGAACGCACCGTATTATTTATGCGCTTATCGAAGAAGTTGAAGCGCTTATGAAAGGCAAGATTAAAGCAGAAACCAAAGAAGAAGTCCTCGGTCAATTCGAAGTACGGGCTATTTTCAAAATCGGGAAAATTGGAACGATTGCTGGTGGCATGGTCATTTCAGGGATGATGGTCAACAAAGCAACCGTTCGAGTCCTTCGTGATGGTGCGATTATTTATGAAGGTGTGATTGCCTCACTCAA
>JAURLC010000030.1 GCA_030831415.1 Bacillota bacterium
ACGAACTATTTATCTCGTAAAGCAGAATACGCTGCAGATGCCTTTGCAGTTAAACAAGGATTTAAAGAACCGATGTTAAGTGCATTAAAAAAATTAACCACGGAAAACTTTGGGAATTTAAATCCACATCCTGCTGTCGTCCTTTTAAGTTATAGTCATCCTCCAATGCATCAACGGCTTGCGGCGATTGAAGCGTTACCTTAATCTTTTCCCCCTTCCACAACATCGTATTGGTGAGTAGGTTGAATGAGTAGATTCGTCGTAGAAATATGGAGTTTTTGTAATACCTTTTGAAAAGTTTCTAAGGCAAGTTGAGGGGTATTAGCTTCCTCAGAAATGTGGGCTAAATAAACCGCTTGGGTGTTCGGTCCTTTCATCTTTGAAAAGTAATAGGCACTATCTTCATTCGATAAGTGACCCGAGTCTCCTAGGATTCTTACTTTAAGATCTTGACTGCGATTGGTTTGTAATAGCATCCGAACATTATGATTGGATTCTAATAAGTAATACGTTTTATTCGTGCATAACGCTATGTTGTTTTGTGAGATATAGCCTGTATCGGTGATGTACACTAAACTTTCTTTTCCGTCATCGATAATAAACCCTAACGGATCCTTTGCATCATGAGAAAGTGGGAATACGGTAATCGTCAAGTTTCCCAAAGGTAGCACATCCCCATGATGTAAGGCGTGTTCGGGGAGGACATCAAATGCTTTGGAAGAAGCATACCGATTTTCAAGAGGGATAAAGTCTTTTCCTGCTCCATGATCAGCATGTTCGTGAGTAAAAAAACACGCATCCATTTGATCAAGCGTAAAGGGGGTTTTGGAAAGTAACTCAACCATTCGTTTTTTGGTCATCCCAAAATCGATGAGAATTTTCGTGGACCCTGAAACGACTAAAGTTGCATTCCCTTTAGAACCGGAGGCAAGAAAATAAAACTTCATTATTCTTCAATGTCCGAACTACCGTGTTGTTCACGAATCATACGGAGTCGTTTTTCATAGTCTTCACTTGGATTATCAAAACGACCAAAGTTTTTAAAGAATAAAAGGGGGACACTACCAGTTTTCCCATTCCGATTTTTGGCAATAATGATTTCGACTAATTCTGCATTTTCTCCCATTTCTTGGGTTAATGCTTGTTCTTTTTCGCGTTCTTCTTTTTGACGTTTCTTTTCCGTTTCGGAAACCCCTTTGGAGAATCCTAATGTTTTATAATAACCAGGACGATACATTAAGAAGACTAAATCAGCATCCTGCTCAATCGAGCCTGATTCACGTAAGTCCGACAAGTAAGGACGTTTGTCATCTCGTTTATCAACTTCACGTGATAATTGAGAGATTACGATAACTGGAATTTTTAAGTCACGTGCAAGCTCTTTAAGTTGTCGGGAAATATTACTCACTTCGACTTGACGGGATTCATTCTTTTTCTCACCTGTGGTAATAAGACCAATATAGTCGATGACGAGTAATCCTAAATCTTCATGGGCCGCTTTTAATTGCCGTGACTTGGCAACAATATCGAGTAACCTTATACCCGCGGTATCATCAATAAAGATCTTTGAATTTCCAATGTTTTTGATCGATTGGGCAACGGTTGCTTTTTGTGCCCCTGAGAAAAATCGACTACCTGTTTGAATTTGGTCCAAGGAAACGGTCGCGTCGGTGGCAATTAAGCGTCGAACGAGTTGTTCTGAAGGCATTTCTAACGAGAAGATACCCACTGAAATCGGGTTTAGACGGGCTGCCTGATAGGCAACGTTTAATGCAAAAGCGGTTTTACCAACCGAAGGACGGGCGGCAATAATGGTAACTTCACCTTTTTGTAACCCATGGGTGTATTGATTGATTTTACGAAAGCCAATATCGACGCCAGTAAGTCCATCTTCACGTGACATAATTTGGAGTTCAGCTTCAACACGTTTCGATATTTCTTTTGCAGTGCGGAATTTTTCAATTCGACGCATTTCCGTCACCTTTTTAAGGGCGGTTTCTGAACGAATCATGAATTGGGAAATTTCATCCACTTCTTCGGTGTCATAATTGCTTCGAATTTGATCGAGTGTTGTTAAAAAATCGCGCAATAATTTATGATCTTGAAGAATGACGATATAAAACTCAAGATTAGAAAAACCAATCACGGAATCAGTTAATTCTTTTAAGTAATCGATGTCCCCGATGTTTTCTAATTCTTTCATGAGCAGTAATTCATCGGTTACGGTTTGTAAGTCAACGGGTTGCCGTTTACTAAATCGGTTTTTAATCGCTTGATACACAAGTGCGTTGGGAGATCGTTCACCAAAAAAATGCGTTTCATCAACAGCGTTAATGCATTGGGCTAACGCAGATGAGGAAAGAATCATCGACCCAAGGACGATTTTTTCTGCTTCGATATTATGAGGTAATGTCTTTTTCGCCATGGCTTATTTACCTTCGGTCACGTGGACATTAATTACACCCACGACTCCTTTATGTAATTCGATTTTTAATCGCGTGAATCCAAAGGCATTCACAAGAAAATGGTCTATTAATTTACGTTTGTCGACCACAATGTGATGATGCTCTTTTAATGCTTCCACAATTTGCTTCGTCGAAATAGTTCCAATCATCCGTCCATCTCCAGAGGATTTAGCGGTAAATTCTAACGTAATTGATTGAAGTTGTCCCACGAGTGCTTGAGCTTGGCTTACTTTTTGCGCTTCTTCTTCTTGTTTTCGTTTTAATTCTTCATCACGAATGTGTCGACCCGTTTCGGTTAAGGCGACTGCAAGTTTATTGGGGAATAAGTAATTCGCAGCATAACCATTGGCCACTTCAACTTCTTGGTCTTTTTTCCCTACATTTTTCACATCTTTTAACAAAATAACTTTCATACTTATTCTCCTTTATAACGGGCTCGCGATTGATATTCTTTATACGTTTGAACCAGATTCGTTTTAATTTCATCGATGGACGCTTCTTGTGGGGTTTCATACCCTGCCATCGTATGATGCCCACCACCACCAATTTTTTCTAAAATCATCGCAACATTGAGTGTACCATCACTGCGTGCGGATATTTTAACTTTTTTCTCAGAGGTTTTTCCCATTACAAAGACCGCGACAACACCACGTAAATCCATAATCGTATTGGCAGCTTTCGCCAATACTGTAGGTTCTAAATTGTAATCTTCAGTTAATACGCCTAAATAGACTCCTGTATCTAAGGTGGTTAATTGACTCATCATCTTGGTGATGATCGCCATTTCTTCGATATCTTCTTTGAGTAAATCATAGGCTTTCGATGTATTTGCTCCCACACTGTTTAAATAACGAGCGGCTTCAAAAGACCTAGGACCAATGGCTTTGTTTTTAAAGAAGTTGGTATCTAAATAAATACCTGCAAGCATGATCGTCGCCGTTGATTCTTTTAAATGAATGGAATCAGCGGTGAAGAATTCATTATGAAGCATCATATCGACAATGAGCTCGGTAGCAGAGGCTGCATTGACATCAATGATAGGATCCATGACGACTTGACTAATAAACGATTCTCCTCGTTTATGGTGATCAATGACGACGGTTGGCACTTGTTTTTGGAGTAACGCTTGACCGACTATACTTTCAGGACGTGAGGTATCCACGACAATCAGTAAATCGTCTTTTTCAATGTCTTCAATCGCTTGCTTGGAACTAATGAACGTTGTCTTCGTTTCTTTGACGGTAAAGGAAGAGGTTGCAGCAGCGACCGTTCGTTTTTCACCCAACGCGTAATCAAACACGATACGAGCTTCAACCCCAATGATTTCACTAATGGCAAGTAACCCTAACGCTGCGCCAAGTCCATCCAAGTCCGTTTCAACATGAGAAGTAATATAAATGTATTTAGCTTCCTTCATGACTTTAATAAGGTTGGTGTTTTGTTCGCGAACACGGAA
>JAURLC010000003.1 GCA_030831415.1 Bacillota bacterium
AGAGGGAAAGTCATTCAACTTGCGGCGAATGCCTATGAAATTTCTAAATTAAGGAATAAAATGACTCATGCAGAGATGTTAAGTTTCGAAGAATTTAAACGCATTGTGGATTTAATTTTAACAAGTCGCCATCTCATTGAGTTGATGCACATCAACCTCAATGCATCCTAAGGAGGATCAAGCCGATGAACAACCGAAGAAAAATAGCCTTACTCATTGATTATGATAATTTCAATCAAGAAAAGTATTTTCCCATTTTATTTAACGAACTCAATGAAATTGGCGATGTCATCATTAAATATGCGTTTTATTCCAATCTAAACGATGGTACGATTAAAAATAAATTCATGAAGTTTGGCATTGAACCTAAAGCCCAAATCGCTTATTCTGCGGGCAAAAATGCCGTTGATATTCGGATTACGATCGATGCTATGGAGTTATTAAATTTAGAATACGTGGATTGTATTTGTTTAGCGACCAATGATTCGGACTTCACGCCTTTAATTAAAACGTTACAACGGCATGACCGATTTGTGGTTGGTGCAGGAGATAATAAAGCTTCTGACACATTTAAAGACGCGTGTAATTCGTTTATTTCTGTAGAAAAAATCGCCAATAACCAATCAAAAAACACCCCCAAGGCATCCTTGGTAGAATTACGAAAACTTGTCGATTACATCATCGATGAACAAACCGAAGAAGATGAATTTGCAGATTTTGCATCCGTGATGCATTTTTTAAAATCCCAAATGAAAGATTTTAATCCGAAAAACTATGGTGCGAGTAAAACCAAACCCATTGCATTTTTCCAAAATGAATTACGGGCATTTTACGAAATCGAAAAAGTAGGTAATAATTACAAAATTCGGTTAAAAAAAACGCCTAAAACCAACTAAGTACTTTTTGGTTTTTTTTGGTTTATGGGTTAGGTTGAGATTGATAATACAACCAAAAATACAATCGTTGAAAAGGCGAAAATTTTGTAATCACTTCAATGGTTTGACCGTTTTCAACGATGGTTCCGGTTTGAGGAGCATCGACGTAAGAAGTTACACCCTCATTTCCCATGATGCGTAAGTAAACATCATTTATAAACGTGGCGATATCATTTAGCAATGTGTATTGCCCCCAAAAGCTTGTTTGATACCGATAATCATTACGAATGGAAACGGGTAATGCTTGATAATATCGACTATACGCTTGATCATCCCCCACAAATCGCATGAGATTTAACACGGCATAAAAGGTATAAAAATAACCTGAGTAACGTACATATGCATCCTCGCTGGTTAAGCAAAGATACATGGCAACAAGATTCGCATCCTCCTCACGCATGACCCCTTTGGCGTGAGCGAGTTCATGCGCCATCGTAAAAGGGAGTAATGCATCAGGGATGTTTGCATTAAACAAAGCTTCAGTTGTTAATCCATTATGAATGCCTGTGATATGAAATTCAGCATACAAAAACGAAAATAACATCGGTTTAAGCGTGGTTGAAAATGGATAATAGTAAGCATCATCCAAATAAGAAAATTGGTGTTGGATAAGATCGTTTAATTCAGAAAACGGATAAGGGTTTATAACCGATCCTTGGTCGTCAAAGGAAAGTGAGGTAGCAACATCGGTGAAATCTTCATGGAAAAACAAAAGAATCGGTTCATATTGCGTTGAATTCACGTGCTCATTCCATTGAGGAATAGGGGGTAAATCCCGCGCGTACGCTAAACCGGTTGTTGCAATGTAGAGTGTCGCTAAACTAAAGGTGATATTCATCATTTTGTGCAAGGTCATAAACGCTTTTTTCCATCGGCGATAACGAAAAAAATGAATGGCTTTCATCAAGGAAAACACGACAAAAATGATACATACTATCCATGATAATTCAGAAATCGAAAAAGGAATTAATCGGACGAGTGGCCCTATGATTAAGGCATATCGAGCCGATACATATTGTAAAAAAGCTTCAAGCATCATCGAATTAGTTGAAACGATCATCAACCCAAGGAAACTCAAAAGAAGGATGATAGTATAAGTGGTTTGTTTTTGAATGGTCTTCATACACTTATCGTATCAAAAAGTATCATGATCGATAAAATAATGCGTTAAAAAGGTGAAAAAACGATGTGCTATAATAGGTAAACATATTGGGGGGATACACTATGATAGGCGCCATTATTGGGGATATTGTCGGTTCAATTTATGAATGGGATAATCGAAAGTCAAAAGACTTTTCGTTTTTTCAAAAGAAGATGTTTTTTACGGATGATTCAGTGTTTACATTTGCTATTGCAGAGGCACTCCTTCAGACCCATGGAGGTGAAGAAGGCCTTCAAGCAAAGACGGTTGAAATCATGCAACATTTAGGAAGAAAGTATCCGTATGCAGGATGGGGCAATCATCAACTACGGTGGATCTTTTCTGAAAATCCTACACCTTATAATAGTTTAGGAAATGGGGCAGGGATGCGGGTAAGTCCTGTTGCCTATGTTGGTAAAACGTTAGATGAGGTCATGAGACTTTCAGATTTAGTGACCAGTGTGACCCATAATCATCCAGAAGGTTTAAAAGCTGCGCGAGCAATTGCGGGTGCGACTTTTTTAGCGTTAATGACAAGAAATAAAGACAAAATTAGAACATTTATTACGGAACGTATTGGGTATGATTTGTCTTTTTCCATTGATGAAATAAGACCCTATTACCGTTATGACGTGACTGCTCCAGGAAGTACACCTCAAGCGATTCAAGCATTTATAGAATCAACGAGTTTTGAAGATGCAATTCGAAATGCAATTTCAATCGGTGGTGACTCAGATACCATTGCCGCAATGAGTGGGGCAATCGCAGGGGCATTTTATGGGATCGATGATCGGCTTTGCAAACAAGCAGTAACGTATTTATCCAACGACTTAAAAACTATTTATTTAACGTTTAACCAACATTTTTGATTGACTTATAAATAGGCGGTTTGCTAAAGTAAATTTAACATTTTAAGGATGGGGGAAATATGCGTCATTATATTTTTGTTTACGGAATGTTGAAGAGAGGTCAAGCGTTACATCATCGCTTAAATCAAAAACCACTTTTTAATACGACTATTTCAGGTTTTGACATGTATACTCACCCCAATATTTGGTACCCGGCTTTAACGAAAGGTACACGTTCCGTTATCGGAGAAGTCTACGAGGTTACCCCACTAAAATTAAAAGAAATTGATGAAGTAGAAGGCGTTTCAACCGGTTTGTATGTACGTGAGTCTGTGGCAATCATTCATCCAAGAACATATGTCAACATGAAAGTATTTGTGTATTTGAAAACGGATGTTAAAGGTTGGTTTCCGGTTACAAAAAAAATTGTCGAATGGCCGCTTCAACCGAGCGCATCATAAAATCCATTGACGATCTTTTCTCAGACATTCAAAATTCGTTTAAAATAAGGATATGGTTTCTTTCATCAATGTTGATTTTGTTATCGCACCGTTTGGTTTTCACCGTCAGATATTGTTACAACGGCAAGGAAAATTCGATCAACATTTCCAACTATTAACCAAGGAACAATTTTTACAAGAAACGTCGTTTACCGTTGACGAAGTAAAAGCATATGAAGTCTTACTTACTCATGAACAGCTTCCACCCTCTTTTGCCTCACTGTACCTTTCCTATTTAACTTTTGTTCCTCCCAAACATTCAGATCGTAAAGTTCAACAATTACATCGTTATTTTGATTTGCTTCTTGAGCACAAGGCCATTACCTTGTCACCATTTGCTCGAACAAAATTTTCCAAGAAAAACGTTGTCGTGATCGGGTATCTTCAAGAGGATACCTTGTTAAATGAGCGATTTAACTCTTTTTCGATGCAAGTTAACTATGATAAGCCCCCCTTTGTTCCTCAAGGAATGGTTGTTGAACGATTAGAAACTATCAGTGATGAAGTTAGTTTATTTTTAAATCGTGTCTTAAGCTTGTATGAGCAAGGGGTTCCTTCTCACAAGATTGTTCTTGTTCAACCTCCTTCAGAATATCGTTATGAACTTGATCGGCAAGCCTCCTATTTTAATCTTCCTCTAGCCTTACCATCCCAAGAGACGTTTTTAGATGTTCCACTTATGCAGGCGTATCTCAATCAAGAAGAATCAATGGACGCTTTTTTGGAAAAAAACGCTTCCGTTTTTCCTGTTGAACATCAACACCAACTACAGTCGTTCATCGGTAGTATGCCGACTTCGATACGAGAGTCAGTGTATTGCAACGATTATCTTCGCCTTGTTGCCCGTGATTTTCGTTTACCATCTACCTCATATGAGCAACCCATTCGTGTTGTACCTTTTGGACCTTTTGATGCAGACGTACATGTGTTTGTGTTAGGTTTCTGTCAAGGTTCTGTGCCTCGAATCCATCGAGATATTGGATGGCTAGACGATTCATTAAAGCCATCTCTTGGATTGCTGACAAGTCGATGGATGAATGTTCAAGAAGAGATATGGATAAGATATACGTTAGCGCATCAAGGATCAGTCTATTTATCGCGTAGTCATCAAGGCATGAATGGACGCGTTTTGCCTTCTCCTTTTGTGGATACCTTGTCGATGAAGGAAATCGATTCGATGTATACCCAAGATCATGTGGATTATTCTTTGGAGTTAGGAAGAATTCGTAAACGCATTTATGAGGAAAAATGGACGTATTATCGGTATCAGCATCCTTATTTACCAAGTTTAAAAAAAGCTTTTCCTAAGGAGGAAACGCGTTTTAGTTATTTTCCTACACCGGTTCGGTATACCCTTCCTACCCCATTGAAATTATCTTACTCTTCCGTCAACGAATACTTTCAATGTGGATTTAAATACTTTGTAAGTAGGGTTTTACGTGTTGAACCGTATGATCCTGATGAATTTTATATGCATTTAGGTACGTTTGCTCATGATGTCTTTGAACATTTAATGGGTGATCTATCTTCGTTTTCGTCCGTCTTTGCAGAACGATTAGCAGCCCAACCCAAGTTAACACCCAAAGAACGTATTCTTTTTCGACATTTACAACCTAAATTAGAGGAAGTTGCACGTTTCAATGCCCTTCATCAACAAAAGATGAACCATCCATCCTTTATTGAAGAAATGAAGATCTCTATTGATGTTGATGAACATACCCTTTTAAAAGGGGTCATTGATCGAACCATCCTTTTGGGTGATGATAAAGGTGATCAATATATTGCGTTAATGGATTATAAATCGGGTAGTGAGTCTTTTGATGGAACGTTAATGGAATATGGATGGAGTTTACAATTGCCGATTTATGCATTAATGATTCAGCACCATCCCGACTTAAAGAACCGAGAACTTATTGGGGTTTTCATTCAACACATTTTACATAAATCCATGAAAAGGAATGTAATTGAGATAGGCAATGAACAGTTTCCGGTTACGTACCAACTTGATGGTGTTTTGATTAATGAAACTCAAAAAGCGGCATACTTAGATCAAAACTTACTCACACAATCCTCTCCCTTTATCCTATCAACAACCTTTAAATCCGGTGAGTATTTGAAGGAAAATTCACATGTCGTATCCGCAGAATACTTAGCATCCATGCAAACCATTGCTAAAGAAAAAATTATTGAAGCAAGCAAGCATATTCGGCACTACAACTATGCGTTAAATCCTCGAAAAATTAAAAACAAATCCTCGTGTGATTATTGTCCCTTTCATGATATATGTTTCCGTCAGGCGAAAGATGTTACCCATGTTAGTACGAAGAAAGATGAGATTGTAAACGATGAGTCTAACTAAAGCACAATTGCTTGCCCGGAATCATAACAAGGGGAATTTACTTGTTTCTGCGGGTGCAGGTAGTGGAAAGACCCGTGTTTTAACAGAACGTGTTTTGCGCTTAATTTTAGAAGAAAATGTTCCTTTGTCTCGTTTACTTATTTTGACGTTTACGAATGCTGCAGCCCAATCGATGAAAGAAAAAATACGAAAAGCATTTTTGCAAAAAGGGAGAATCGAAGAAGCCTCCCTCGTGGATGCATCGTACATTATGACCTTTGATGCTTTTTCTCTTGCCCTTGTAAAAAAATACCATGTTGAATTAGGCGTACTTCCTACGGTGGGAATTTATGAAGAAGTGTTATATCGAGTACAAAAAAGTGTTGTCCTACAACAAATTTTTGAAGAACGTTATCAACAAGAAACACCTTCTTTTTTAGCATTACTCAAACAGTACGTTGTCACTTCAGATAAAGAGCTCCAAGCATTTATTCTAAAGGTTGATGAAAAAGCTGATTTAAAACCGGATAAAGAAGCCTTTCTTAATGCCTATTTAGATACTTATTTTTCCCCTACTTGGGTGGATGATCATGTTGAAGAAATCCATCAATGGGTGAGAGATCAACTTCAGCATTTAATCACGCTTGCATCACAATATAACGATGATGAAGAAGCAACCGCTACTGTGAACATGCTTCAAGAGGTGAAGCAACAAGCGATATTGGATGAAGTCTTGGATGTGTTAAAAACGTTCACACTTCCTCGATCGAAGCCCAAAGCTCTTGACGAAGTGAGCAAGGCGATTAAAAAAGTTATCTCGGATGAAATTAAATCATTAAAAGAACGGGCGCTTATGTATCCAATTGATGAACAAGCATTACTTTACATGAAGAGTCGTCCGTATGTAGAAACCATTCTTTCCATTCTTGAAGCGATGAATGAACGCCTCCACCATCAAAAAAGAAGAATGAACCGTTATCCATTTGCCGATATTGCCAAAATGGCGACTTCATTACTTACCCAATTAGGTAAAAAGCAAGAAATTCAATCGATGTTTGATTACATCATGATCGATGAATACCAAGATACCAACGATTTACAAGAATCGTTTATACAAGCGATTGCCAATGATAATTTATTTTTAGTAGGGGATGTTAAGCAATCCATTTACCGTTTTCGCAACGCCAATAGTCTAATTTTTTCCAAAAAACTAGAAACCTTTACGCCCTATGAATCATCAAGTACTCCTCATGAAACGGTTCTTGCAATGAATCAAAATTTTCGTTCAAGAAAAGAAGTACTGGATGATATCAATGGTATCTTTGGTCGACTCATGTCCTTGGAATATGGCGGTGTTGACTACACCTCCTCCCAATCTCTTGCATTTGGCCAAGTAGACTATAAAACCCACCAGCGTGTTGACCAAAATTATCATGCAAATTACTATTATTATGAAAAATCTGATGTCGATGCACGTCTTGATGAAGCCAAAATTATCGCCTACGATATTCTCGATAAAATAAAAAATCAATGGCACGTTTATGACCATGAAGAAAAAAGAAGTCGACGGTGTTCTTTTCAAGATTTTGCCATTTTAATTGATCGAAAGACAACGTTTGATGCTTACATTCAAATTTTTAATGAAGCCGGAATTCCCTTAGAAGTTTACGCAGAACGGGAGTTGTCGGACTCCGATTTCTTTAGAGTTTTTCGAAATCTGGTAACGAGTGTGGTTCATTTTAATCAAAATGAAGTCCCTTCTACTTTACGACATCCTTTCGTGTCTGTTTTGCGAAGTTTTTTGGGTAAAGAGAACGATCAAGCGTTGTTGGATTGGACACAAGGAAAACGGTTGTTATCCTCGTTTGAGATTTATGGAAAACTAGAAACGCTTGCATCGCTTTATCCAACCGTTTCTTTACGAACGTGGATGAAACGATGTATTGAAATCTTTGATTTAGAAAAACATTTATTATCCTTACCAGATATGACAGCAAACCTTGCTCGATTAGAAGGGCTTGTTCAACAAATCGATCGCTTAACGGGCTTAGGGATGCGCTTACCAGAATATGATGCTTTTTTACGTTCTGCTGACAACCTTGAGATGGATTTAACCATTGCCTCAGGTTCGAATAACAATCAAGCCGTTCGATTAATGACGATTCATAAATCCAAGGGGTTAGAATTCCCTATTGTCTACTTACCCGGCTTGACCAAAGCGTTTAATAAAACAGAAACGATAAGCTTTTATCAATATTCTCAACGATATGGGATTCAACTGCCGTATCCTGAAGCGATGTATCCGTATCCTTTATTTCATGATTTGATTGTGTTTGATGAAGAAAAAGCGATTCTATCTGAGCAAATTCGCTTATTTTATGTTGCGTTAACACGAGCACAAGAAAAACTTATCTTTATTATCGAAGAAAGTAAACCACGAAAAGAAAAAGAAATCGATTACTTATCCTCCTTTGCCGATTTTCTCCATTTTGTTCATCAAGGAGAGCAACGGGTTGAAGAGGGGCATGTACGGGTGGAAGTTCCCACTGAATATCCTCGTGTTTCAAATGAGTCACAACCAATCTCCTATCCCTTGACTCGAAAGATTGGTAGAATGCAACGCGTTGAAAGAAAAGCTCCTTTACGTGCCTCTAAAGTGTCCCAAGAAGAAGTAAACCCTGATATCCTTGCCTATGGGTCGTATTTGCATGAATGTTTATTTTTACTAGATTTTAAAACGATGGATGTATCCTTTATCTCCAACCGTTCTGACCAAGAAAAAATAAGACGGATTACCACATTACCTTTTTTTATGACCTTACAAGAAAAAGTCAAACAAGGAACTATCCGAGTCTTAAAAGAATATGCCTTTATTGAACCCACCACCTCACGACAAGGCATTATTGATTTACTTCTCGTTGAGGATGGAAA
Organism: Bacillota bacterium; assembly: GCA_030831415.1. Taxonomy (GTDB): domain Bacteria; phylum Bacillota_I; class Bacilli_A; order RFN20; family CAG-826; genus UBA970. The sequence goes on from JAURLC010000003.1 coordinate 8,694, forward strand.
CGTCACGATTTTGGATTATAAAACCTCTTCCATAGATGATGAAGCGTACGTGCGTCAAGTCCATGTATACGCAGATTACATCGTTTCCCTAGGCTATTCCATACAGCATGTATACTTATTATCCTTGTCTACAGGTGAATTCAAAGAAGTTCCTTATTCCCCTCAATCTTGACAAGAAGCACCTAATTTGTATAATTAACGCATAACTATCAAGAGTGTTCGAGGGACAAGCCCGATGACAACACAGCAACCTACCGTGTGGTGTGGTGCTAATGCTTGACGATAGACCCAGGTCCTTTTACTAAAAAGCACCCCTATCGTCACGATAGGGGTTTTTCTTTCCCTCTTGATAGTCCTGAACAGGAGGAAGAAAACATGTCAGGAAGATGGTATACGTGGTTTTTAGAAAAAGGATTAACGAAAGAACAAGAAGCAGCGTTTTATCGTGATGTCCAAGATTATGTAGCAGGGGAAGCATGGCACGCGTTACGTGGATTAGCCATTAATACTCAGCTGTGGGATGAAGCGGCTCAATATTTATCGTTATCACGTAGTTTTGGAACAACGCATGATCCTTTCCAAGGGGAACGGGTAGAAAAACCGCACATTCGCGAATGGACAGGGAAGGTTCAAGACCTCTATTGGAAAAATAAGAAGGTTCACTTTCGTGTTCAATTGGATGAAGGCAACGTTCCAGTATGGGTGGATATCCCGCTTGAGGCGATTGTTTCCACTCGTTCCACAGGATTTCCCAAGGTCGCATATAATCCTGAACAGTTTCTTTACTTTGAACTCAAATGGATTGTTTCCTTACAAAAAGAGTTAGGCATTTCAACGCATCCAGAACTAGAAGTGTTTTTAGGGACATGGACACAAGAAGAACGGTATGCTCGATTGTTTGCAAAAAACTTCCGACCTAAAACATGGGAGCTGGCACAAGCCTCACTTGATCCCAATACAACCATCGATAGGGTATTTATCAATCAATGGATTCAAGCGGTCATTGAACAAATGGAGGAAGACATTCCTTCCCGTTGCAAACCTCCTTATCATCATGTGCTTGAATGGAATTTTGATGATCGAATTTTACAGTTTACGCATCCCATCA
>JAURLC010000004.1 GCA_030831415.1 Bacillota bacterium
AAAAGGAAGATAGATTATTTTTTTCATAAAGTCATTATAACAACCTAAGCAAGTGATAAGGAGAGGGATTGCAATATTTGTTGGTTGAGGGTAACAAGCATGTCGGGATCACCGTTTAAACTGTGACCACTATTGGGGAAGTAAAGCGCTTCATAAGGAATAGAAGAACTATCCAATTGTTCAAGCAATCGAGGAAGATTACTCGTTGGGATAAGTTCATCTTGACCGGCATACGCAAATAACGAAGGAATGGCAGTTTGTGCGTAACTGATTGGGGATGCATCCATCCACGCTTGTGGATATCCGTTCACTTCGAGTTCCTCAGCGGAGGCAACATTCGTCCCGGTTAAACTATTGATTTGAAACAATTGAAGATCTTGATCCCCCATGGTTAGGAAGGCGGGATCGGTGAAGTCAACAGGTGGGACTAGACCAATTGCTAAATCAATTGGAATCGGACTTGATTGTCCATAACTATAGAGTAAAGATAAATGGGCCCCTGCACTTACGCCCATGATCGCCATTTGCATTGTATCAAGTGTAAAGAAATCAGCATTTAAACGAATGAATTGAATTGCAAGACCAATATCATCGACCATATCCTCATAGGTTGCCCCTGAAAGTAATAAACGATAATTCATCGACACGTATAAATATCCTTGAGAGACGAGTACATCACGGTATAAGCGCATCATGGACTTATCGCCCCCAATCCAACTGCCTCCGTGTACGAGTAGGACAAGAGGTCGTAGGTTTTCTGAAGGTAAGTAGGCATATTCTAGAACTTGCCGCACATCGGTTCCATAGACCACGTTATCATCGAATATTAAGGGGTTTTCCGATGAACTCTGGGGAGAGCTAGAGAGTGTTGAGGAAGAAGCTATTGAAGAAAAGGAAGAAACAGATGATGATGCATCCACACTTCCACAGGCAGGAAGAATAAGTAAGGTAAGCAAAAGAAAACGTTTCATGGTTTTATTGTGGAGAATTGAATAAGTAGATGCAATGAGGATGCTATTTGAGTTGGTCTAACGATTGTTTGAGAATGTTTGCAGAGGCTTGTAAAGCGGTCAATTCTTGTTCATTTAATGTCAGTTGAACAACATGATGAATACCTTGTCGATTGATAACCGCAGGCAACCCAATGTAAACGGGTTCAATAGGATAAAGCCCTTCGTGTAGGACGGATAACGGTATAATACGATTTTCATCCAATAAGATTGCTTTGGTAATGTAGGCTAACACCATCCCAATACCATAGTAACTTGCTTGTTTCCTTTGAATGATTTCATAGGCAGCAGTTTTGACGGTGTGATGGATGGTTTCCAAGTCTTCATGTGCAATCTTGCCATACGTTTTGATGACATCGGTTAACGGTTTGACCCCCACAAAGGCATTTGACCAACAAACAAACTCAGAGTCCCCATGTTCTCCTAAAATATAGGCGTGAACATTACTTACATTAATATCAATCTTTTGACTAATTTCATACCGTAAACGTGCAGTGTCTAATGATGTTCCACTGCCGATGACGCGCGATGAAGGTAATCCGGAAGTTTGCCAAGCAATGTGGGTGAGGATGTCCACAGGGTTCGTCGCTAATAAAAAGATACCTTGGAAACCACTGCCCATCACCGATTGAACGATTGAACGAATAATCGAGGCATTCTTTTGTAACAGCATCAAGCGCGTTTCACCTGGCTTTTGATTGACCCCTGCAGCGATGACGACAAGTGTAGCATCCCGGCAGTCTGCATAATCGCCTGCTCGAACGTGCATACGCTTCGGTGAGAAGGATAACCCATGGTTCAAATCCATTGCCTCGCCTTCCGCCTTCGCCTTATTAACATCGATTAACACAATCTCTTCACCAATTCCTTGATTAATAAGACTATACACATAGGACATCCCCACAAAGCCTGTACCCACTAAAACGATTTTTTGCTTCATGTTTTATCCCTCTCCTTTAGCATAATCCAAAGGAGAGCAAACGTATAGACGTTTGGGAAAACTTTCCATTATAGTAAATGTATGAAATTAACCCAAAAACGATGGATCTTCCTCAGTTGGATTGCCTTTTTTCTCGTTCTTAGTTTTGTATTACCTAACGTTGCTTCTGCAAGTGAGGCGAATGGGCTAAGTGAATCGATTGATACCAATTTTGCTTTTTCACCTGCTTTGCTCGTCGATATATTATCTTCTTATGGGGAAGCAGGACGTGCGTATTACATTACTCAACGGTGGACGTTTGATTTATATTATCCACTCGTTTATGGTGTACCCATTAGCTTAAGTCTGAATCGTCTCATTATTCAACCAAAAAATCGTCGTATAGCATGGATTGGGATGATCGCGAGTAGTTTTGACTATATTGAAAATATTATTTTTACGATTGCAGCATTAACCTTTCCTAATTCTACAATTATTTGGGTGACAATGGGTGTTGTGGTAAGTATCGCAAAATGGTGCGCCTTAGGAGGAGGATTTCTGCTTGTCATTGGGCTGTCCTTACGTCAATTATTTTTTCGAAAATAACGCAAAAAAAGCATATAATTCATCAACCGATCCAAGTTGATACTTCGCAAGTGTTTTCCCTTTTCCAATGCGAATGGTGTGTGCGTGTGGAGCAGCGGCAAACATGTTTTCATCGGTTTCATCATCGCCGACGATGAGCATAAAATCAGGTTGAACGTCTTCGATTATTTTTTGAACTGCAATGCCTTTGTGAACAGTAGGATCTTTAATTTCGATGACTTTATGACCGAGCATAATTTGCATTGATGTTCGACTTTCTAGTGTTTCTAAAGTGTGAAGAATATCACCTTTTCGTATGGTGACCATATCGGGTTCACATAAGCGATAATGGAAGGCTATGCCACCTGCTTTATCTTCGATTAAACTTCCTGGCATTTGATCCATATATTGTTGAAGAACCCGCAAGACATCTTTTTTCCAAGGGAGGGTTGAACCAAGACGACTTTCATGCCCGTTGGGTTTACGCATTGTCCGTCCATGATTTCCTGCAAGATACATGGGTAAATGACCAAACCAATGTTTAAGTTGTTTCCCTTCTCGACCAGACACGATCGCGACATGCGAGGAAGGAAAGGCTAAAAACTTGGAGAGTAGGTCAAATACTTTGGCGGTTGGCTTTGCATCATCGGGTCGTGATTGAAGCGAAAAAATCGTTCCATCATAGTCAAAAACAAATAATGGATTTTTTGCCATCTTCCATGAGGAAAGAATGTCATCTAATGGTTTTTGTTCGGTTTTTTGTAAAGGTTTTTTCGTTTCTCCCATCGTTTCTAATCGTTCAAGAAAACTATGAACCCAATAATGGACATTGGTTCGTCGAATCCGATTCATCATCGCATCGTGACGACGTTTTTTTTCACGATCCGACATTGTTAAGGCTTCAAAAATAGCCTCACCTATCGCTTCAATATTTACAGGATTAACTCGAATCGCCTCGGATAATTCATGACTTGCTCCCGCGGTTTCTGAAAGGATCAAACATCCTTTCCCATCGCGATGGGAGGCAACATATTCCTTTGCAACGAGATTCATTCCATCACGTAAAGGCGTTACAAGCATGACATCCGCAGATTGATATAAAGGAATTAAGTCATCTTGAGGAAATGCTTGATATAAGTACCAAATCGGCATCCATGATTGTGTTCCATATTTTCCGTTAATTTCGGCAATTTTTTGTTCAATGATTGATTTAAGTTGATCGTAACTATCGAGTAATTCTCGAGATGGGGCAATGATGAGTTTAAAACTTACCTTTCCATGATATTCAGGGTGGTTCGAAAGAAAATGTTCATACCCGAGCAATCGTTGAGGAATTCCTTTGGAATAATCTAATCGATCAATGGATAAAATCATTGAATACTTTGATTTTTTCGAAGGAAGTTTAACATGATCAAACGTTTCGACATCAATGCCCATAGGAAAAGCATCGACTTGAACAAGCCGCTGGTGATATGGAATTGTAAATAAATGACGATCAAGTTGCATAATACGCGTTATCGAGGACATAAAATGACGAACATAATCATACGTATGAAATCCTATAAGATCGGCTCCAAGTAAACCCGTTAGTAATTCTTTTTGATGAACAAGAGTTCGAAATAATTCAAAAGAAGGAAAAGGAATGTGATGAAAGTATCCTATTTTTAAGCTAGGAAAAGCGTGGCGAAGCAATCCGGGTAGCAACATGAGTTGATAATCATGCACCCACACGGTATCTCCGGGTTTAATAAAAGGTTGAATAATATCAAAAAAAAGTTGATTAACCTTTTGATAAGCTTCCCAAGTTTCAGGTCGATGGCGTGTCTTCTCTAAAAAATAATGAGAAAGTGGCCATAAGGTTTCGTTGGAATACCCATGATAATAAAGGTCAATCTCTTCTTGGGTTAATGGAACAGGGATTGCATCGTTTTTTTCAAGTAAGGTCGTCAGCAATTTCCATTGCTCTTTATCGATTGTATCCTTGGCAATACCCGGCCATCCAACCCATTGAAATGTTTGTTGCTCACGAACGGATTGTAAACCCGTTGCAAGACCACCCACACTCGGTTTTAGCTGAAACGTTCCTTCAGTTTGCCGAACTGAAAAAGGTAGACGATTGGAAACAATCCATAAGGTAGACATAACTTAACCATAACAAAATACGATCGATTAGGCAAAAATGGGTGGCATTTCCTCTTTCAGAAAAGAGAAAAACCTTGGTTTTTTTATGATTCGTTAGGTTTTAAAAAATAACGACGTATTGATTATATTCTTCGTTGATGTTGAAGTTTTCCGCTCCTTCAAAGTCTCCGTCGATAGAAGAAGAAAAGATCATCCAAATGAGTTGACCGGAAGAATTGATGGTTAAGATATTAGAGGTATCCGTCTTTGAACCATCTAACACCAAAGAATCAACTAAGCTGAACGATTCGTCTAATAAGAAGAGTCCTGCTGCTAAACCATCAATGTTATTGGTTTCATCCTCAATTAATGTCCCTGTTAGATAATATCCACCATCACGAGGGTATATTCCAGAAATCCAATATAAACTGTCAACATCAAGGCTAATCGTAGTTTTTTGCTTGGTTACAGGATTATATTGACTGACTTCAGTTTGAGTATCTAACATTACAAAACTTGGAGAATCAAAAATAATTTGATTAACGCCCAAAGATTCATAAACATACTTGGACATGGATGTTGTGATGAGGTAACCTTCATCAAGTTGAATTAAGTTAGAGAATGTTTGTACTTGTAAGATATTTTCAACGTTTTGATACCATTGATTCGAGTTTGTATGAAGGATAAATGAAAACTCTTTATCCTCAAGGGAGAATAAGCCCGTCATGGTTCCCCCAACACTAAATGAATTAGTATTACTAAAATAGTCCGGTTCATCGAGATACTCATAAAATGAACCCAAACTTTCTTTGATTAGACCTAAATCCTCATTGCTTACACCAGAAATACTTTCAAGCTCGGAAATTCGTTCCTCCACATTGGTAAGGTTTGCGACTGAACCATTTTGAACATAAATACTTATGTAAGGATTATCATTTTCATCAAAATTAGAATAAATCAGTCCTTTTGAAACGGGAACAAAGTTTGAGCCAAAGATATTGTAATTCGATGTAGACGTACTTTCTGCTTCAAAAAAATGGATAAAACGTTGGTCATCAAAGGACAAATCTTCGTTGAGAGGGTGAACGGAATAACTAATAAATAGTTCACTATCATGAATTGTAATTGGTAGATCAAAAGAACTAATAAAATCAAAGATGCCATCTATTGTTCGATTGTTAAAATTATAATTAGTTCCCAAGATATGAATCTCATCGTTGAGAAAGGTAAACCCACTGATTCCTGTATTACCATTTGTTGGTTTCGCGAAGATGATTTCATAGTCCGTTGGTTGAAGTAAATCAAATCGCAACATTACGTTGTGACTCGTACTTGGAAGTCCAGAAGTATCGCTAATGTAGTTATATAATTTTGTATAATCACCACCCAATTGAACGTCAGTATTTTGAAGAGTCATGTATTGGTAGAGGACATACATATAACCATCATAAATTTCCATCGCGGAAATTGATGCAAAATCAACTCCTCGTTTATCTTCATTTACAACGGCATCGATATAAGCTTGTCCAGGATCAAAGGTATATTCAAAATCGATTTCGTTGGTTTCAAAGTTATAGGCGATGATTCCTATATACCCTTTATCCCATATGTATTCTGTTGTATCGACACCTTCAAAGAAATTGATACCCGTTTGATAATAATAGTTTTGGTTGTAATAAATGTTGTAGATACGATCAAATCCAAAATTGAGACCACCCGAACCATCAAATTGAATTTCAGCATTGTCTAACTCGAGATCCGGAAGATTGCCATCAAGAGAAATCAGCGGCTGAGAGGAATTCACACCATTGGATGTTGTCCCTGCACTAGAAGTGGTGGTTTGAGAGGATCCTGATGATTGTGAACTTGCTGGGTTACTTGCAAGAAGAGCGACGGATGTAGTGATTACCCCTCCGCCTCCTAGTAAAAGTAAAAGCAATGTTAATTTCTTGCGATCTGAGATAAAGTCTTCAAATTTTTCCTTAAACGATTTTTTGGCCATACGTAAATACCTCTATTCCGTCGTTAAAGATACTAAAAAAGAATCAAAAAAGCAAATATAGTTTATATGTGTTAACTATATTTGCTTTGAATGTTAGATTATGTAGCCAATGTGTTTCATGGAATTGAGCAAACTTTGAGAATGAGGGGAACTATCAAAGAATGAACTTGCATCTTTTCCAGCTAAATGCATCCCACGGTGGACCCCGTTTGACCAAGCAGATTCACGAGTAACATCATAAATATCACCGTATACTGCAACCCAAGCAGGTTTTCCGTTGGTTCCGTCATAATAGGCTAATTGTTCAAGAGTTAAATAATACATTCCATCCGAAGCAACGGAATCAGGATACGACGTTGGGTCTACAGTAGATGTTCCCGGCACGACACCTCCAGAAGTGCAACTCCAATAACCATCATCATTGTCATCGTCGTCATCATAATCATCATCGTCA
>JAURLC010000031.1 GCA_030831415.1 Bacillota bacterium
AAATTTACTTTAATTTCAATATTTATTTGAAGTTATTTCCATTCAATTAGTAATTTGAAAAATATTTATTCGTTTAGATTCATAAATTTAACCTAATATGACGGAAATCAACTCAATTACTTAGCATATGTTAACAAAAGTTGTATTTAACGAAAAAAAGTGTAGTATAAAAAAGGAGGCTTATTATGTTTGAAAAGAAAATATTGTCATTAGTTGGTGCAGTTGGAGGTACAAATTTATTAGTTACTTTGTTAACTGCATTTTTAGTAACAGGCGGAGTTGCTGGCCCAATTGGTCCTGCTGGTAGCCCTGGTGTGGATGGTTCCATTGGTTTGCCAGGTTCTGATGGAACGGATGGAGAAACACCCTATATTGGAAGCAATGGTAATTGGTGGATTGGAAGCTCTGATACGGGTGTCTCTGCTGAAGCTGTGACCTTAAATGAAGAAGAATCTTTCATTGTGGAACCATTTGATTTATTAGAAGATTCCATTACACCCACTGAATTACAATCCTTAAATATGGATACAGTTTGGGATGATATTCTCTCAGATACTTATACGCCAGTTTCTACTGAAGCAGAATTAGCAGCAATGGTCCGAGGTGGAAAGTACATTCTTGCCAATGATATTACGTTAACGACCCCATGGACACCGTTAGGATATAACGATGATCCGTTTTCTATTCAACTTAACGGGAATGGTAAAACCATTTCTGGTTTAGTGATTAATGGTGATGCGGTTAGTCTATCAAGCGTTGGTTTCTTCAGTAGACTTGAAGAATCAATTGTGTTTGACCTTACCTTTGAAGCACCTGAAGTCAATAAACCTCAAGTTTATACCCAAGCTGGTGTATTAGCAGGACAAATCTCTCTTACATACCTCAAAAACATTACCATTGAAGGTGGTGAAGTAAATGGGGTAAAAGAAGCAGGGATGCTCGCAGGGAGAATATGGAATAGTGAAGTCCAAGGTATTCGCTTAACGGATAATACAATCACGGCCATTTCTTATGCTGGAGCATTAGCTTATAATGTGACCGCATCCCTCGTTCACGATGTCATTGTTACAAACCTTACGTATGAACCTAATTTTGATGCTGCTTACGCGATTGGTTTCTTTGATTTTTTAAGCGACGTTGGGGGATTAATCGGATATGCCGAAAATGTTGAACTTGCGGACATCACCATCACAGATTCGACCTTGGATTTCATTAACGGATCGTATCCCACTGGTCATAAATATAGAGTCTATTCAATTGGAGGCGTTGTTGGAAGAATGAGTGGAGATGGTTCGTATAATAGCAATTTTCTTCGTCTTCACAATATTTTAGTGAATAATACTACCATCATGGGACAAGTTGTCGGTGGAATCATTGGTTCATTGGAAGATGGTTCAATCATTTTAAGTGATACCAAAGTGCTTTCAAGTGATGTGTATTCCGGCGATATTAGTGATGAAACCGATACCGTGGATTTGAGCAACCTTACTGCATCGAATTACCAAAGGTTATCCGGTCAAGCAGGTGGATTAATTGGTGATGTCGAATCATCCGGTGTTCTCATCGTCGATGCTTATGTCGAGGCAAATATCTCCGGTGATTCATCTGTCGGTGGATATATCGGTGATTTTTCTGGCGACTATAACAGTTACGAATTCCTCTACATTAAAAATAGTGTTTCTGACAGCTCGATTTTTGTATCAGGTTCAGAAGGTGGCGGTTTTGCTGGATACTTAACTAACCTTGCCTACGTTGTCATCGAAAATAGTGCTAATTTATCCAATGTTCAAAGTTTTTATGATGGTAATTATGCAAACGAACTCGGTGGATTTGTCGGATCGCTTTATGAAATCGATCGTTTTGTACTGTTTAGTAATAGTTATAATGCAGGAAACGTCGTGGGAGAATATCAAATTGGCGGACTCGTTGGTTATAATGAAGTAGAAGGTTTTAATGACTATGATTTAGAAGATGGTGGATTAATTCTTTATAACGTTTACAATAGCGGTGATGTGTACGGAGATGAAGATGTCGGTGGATTCATAGGTCAACAATATGATCAAGACAATGTGTTTAAAATATACAACTCCTTGCAAGCAGGGATGCTCTATGAAGCGGACGGTTCTACCCCTGATTTTTCCTCGAACGAACACGGTGCATTTGTGGGTGAAAATACCTCGAGCAATTCCGCCATTCTTACTTCTAATGCATTTTATTTAGAACTCACGGGCAATAACGAAACGTTAATTCCTACGGTCGCAAACGACAATTCTAGTTCCATTCATCGTGATGTAAACGGATCATCCTTACCATTAACAGGATTTGTTACACTCTTAACGTCTGGTTCGACAGGAGGAACGGTCTTTAATCCCTTAACGAATCTTGATGCATTTACAAACGCTAGTGCATTTTATTTCGATGGTATTTGGAACTTTGATGAAGCTTGGACGTTTGACTTTACACAAGATGGATTACCAACCTTAATTCATTCTTATCGTCAACCGGATTAATGGACACTTTTTGTCGATGATGAAAAGTCTCCTTCGGGAGACTTTTTCTTTTGAGTTCTCCTATCCAATCCTATCGAATAACTTTATAATAAAGACCATGAACGATTTAATCATTGTCGGTGCAGGTCCTGCTGGACTTTACGCCGCCTATTTAGCAGGGTTACGCCAACTCAAGACAATCGTGTTAGAGGCACTCCCCCAAGTAGGAGGTCAACTTAGTGCGTTTTATCCTGATAAACCCATTTACGATATTCCAGGATTTGCTTCGATTGAGGCCCAAGCTTTTATTGATCAATTACAACATCAATTCAATCGATTCTCCTCGACAATTCCCATTGAAACGAATGCGCGTGTTGTGGCAATAAAAGACGTCGAAGGTGGATATGACGTGGTGACATCCACAAAGACTTATCAAACACGGTATGTGTTGTTCACGACCGGCGCTGGGTCCCTTACTCCACGCCGATTACCGCAATTACCAACCCATCCTCGGGTTCACTATACGGTTCAATCCATTCATGACTATGTTGATCAACGCCTACTCATCTTGGGTGGGGGAGATACCGCACTAGATTGGACAACTCAGCTTCAATCAAAAACGCATCATCTAACTTTAAGTCATCGCCGCGATGAATTTCGTGGTCTTGACAGTAGTTTGGATGCACTCGCTTCTCATGTTACTGTTCGCATTCCCTATATCATTCAACAAGTATCTCCACAAGAAGATAAACTCCTTGTTACCTTTGAACATACCCAAACCAAAGAGAGCATTCACGACACATATGACCATCTTTTTGTTGCCTATGGCTTTGAAGCGGATACAGCCCAATGGGAAAACCTTCCTTTAGAACGTAAACAACAAAAACTCGCCGTTAATACCATGATGGAAACGTCGTTAAACGGTGTATATGGTGCTGGACACGCAGTGATGTATCCAGGGAAAACCAACACGATCGCTACCGCGTTTGGTGAAGCCAATACTGCCGTGGATGCCATTACGCATCGTTTACGACCTGGCAAAGCCATTCCCTTTAGTAGTTTTCTTCCCATCAAATAAAAAAACCAGGGGATAATCCTGGTTTTCTTTTTATTCTAAGGGTCTATTGTAAAATAAGTTGGATGTCTCTCATGAACAACCTTTATAAGTAAGTTATGAAAATGATTGGATGTTTGTTGTCACCAATTTTGGTTGTTAGTTTGGTAATGGAGATAAGATAATAAGAAATTTCCTATCAAGATATTCCTAATTTTAAAGAATTAATGCTCATTTAAATGTTCAATAATCCATTAACCCTTTTTCTTATTATTCTTAACCCGGGATGGTTATCATCACTTTTTTTTTAGTGAGAATCGTAAGGAAATAACAAGAAAATAAGCTTTTAAATTAGTTATCACCTATTAACTAAATTTGAAATATATATATTAAATCGTTAAGATAACAAGGTACAAAAAAGGAGGGACTCCTATCATGAATCAAGAGCCCAAAAATCAAAAAGAAAAGAAAGATAACGATCGTAAACTTCTTGC
>JAURLC010000032.1 GCA_030831415.1 Bacillota bacterium
ACGATGTCGTAATGTCAATCGGATCAATAATTTCTCGAAGTTCTTGTAAAAAGAGGAGGGCTGTTGATTGATTGATTTTCGATAAGGTTAACGTGACACGTAATACTTTTTGTTGTTGATGAGTCGTCATTTGCGATTCGATTTGTTTAATCGTTACACGAACACGACGAGCCGATTCATGAACCGTATTTAACACCGGTTGATTGCCTCTCACTAAAATAAAAATCTTCGGAGCTTTACGGTTCACATACGCTTCAAATCGACGAAGCATAATTAAGGCAAATAAGGCTACTGCGGTGCCTAAGGTTGCCAAAATAAATTGCCCCGATCCTGCGGCTAAACCAATCGCCATCACCAACCAAAGCGTGGTTGCGGTCGTCAATCCTTTAATATCAAATCCATTTTGAATAATCGTCCCAGCACCAATAAACCCAACACCGGTAATAACTTGCGCAGCTAAACGAGCTGGATCGCGCGTTTCACTCGCTTCACCAAATCCGTAAATCGATAAAAACATGATGAGTGCAGAGCCTAATGCCACCAAAATATGGGTTCTTAAGCCAGCAGAATGACCATGATATTCGCGTTCATATCCTATTAGTCCCGAAAGGATTGTTGCCATCGTTAACGAGATAAAAGCAAGTACAAAATTACCGATTTCAGGTGAGATAAAATCGTTAAGCAAGAAATCAATGAGCGGTTGGTCAATCGTCGTCATCATTTGAACTATCTCCTTTTAGACAATGAGTCCACGTTCCATTAATCTTTGACGAATGGCATCGGATGCCACGTAATCTTGACGTGCTTTTGCTGCATCGTAATCGGCAAAGAGTGCTCGATCGTCAGGGGTTAATGTCGGGTAATGTAAATCTAACCCAAGTATAGTTAACATCGTTTTAATTGTAAAGAATTCGTTAAGAAGCGTTTCCATCATCATCGGGTTTTGACGAAGTATTTTATTGAGATTTTTAATGACAGTATGAACTTCGGTTAAGGCATTGGCAGTATTGAGATCATCGGAGAGGGATTGAAGAAATGCGTCTGTATCACGTTGACCATCTAAGGAAACGTCAAAACGTTGTAATCGAATGGCCGCCGCTACATAAGCAAGACGTATTTTTTCTAAATCGTTTTTTGCATTGATCAAGACCTCATCATTGAAATTCACTGGAATACGATAATGTGTTGCTAAAAGAACATACCGTAATAAGGTTCCACCATACTTGGCAATAAAATCTTTCGCCAACACAATGGCTCCTGTTGATTTGGACATTTTTTCATCGTTGAGATTGATAAAGCCATTATGCATCCATATCGAGGCTAATCCTTGTGCATGAAACGCACGGTGTTGGGCTAACTCATTTTCATGATGAGGAAACTTTAAATCAAAACCACCGCCATGAATGTCAACACGATGATGAGCAAATGTATCATTAATCATGACAACACATTCGGTATGCCAGCCTGGTCGTCCTTCTCCGAAGGAAGAAGGGAATCGTATACCCATCGTGGTTTTCTTCCATAACGCAAAATCAAACGGTAATTCTTTGCCATGATTTCCTTCCACACTAGCCCCAGCAAGAAGCTGATCACGGTCCATATGGGACAGCTCACCATAAGATTTAATTTTTTCAACGCGGAAATAAACGTCTCCATCCACTTCATATGCAAATCCTTTTTCGAGCAAGGTTTGAATGAAGGCAACAATCGAATCCATGTGTTCGGTGACTTTGGGGGTAACGTGAGGAATAAGGGATCCCACTGCTTTGACATTCACTTCATAGGCAGCGATATAACGAGCAGCAAGTTCTTGTTCTGTCGTATCAAGCTCATTGGCTTTAACGATGATTTTGTCATCAATGTCGGTGTAATTCGAAACAAAACGAACATCATAACCTAAATGAGTCAAATATCGACGAAGGACATCAAAAACGACAACGGGTCGCATATTACCTATATGGACATCGCCATAGACGGTGGGGCCACATACATAAATGCTGACCTTTCCAGGTTCAATGGGTTGTAATTTTTCTTTTAACTGGGATAACGAGTTATATAAATATACTTCACGCATATGTTTATTTTACAATTTGAACGCCAGTCCAGGTACGAATATATTGTCCAAGATCAAATTTGCGTTTCAAGCCTTGGAAATTCATATAGCGAATCATGCCAAATATAGGACGTTCTTGCCAAGGTCGGTCATGAACACCCCCAATCGCCCACGCCGTCCCAGTGTAGCCATTTGGATCCCGTCCATCGAGTTCGTAGGTATCATTGAGTTCATTTGCAATAGCTAACGCCTCTTCAGGAGAAGGGGTCCATTCCAATATTTTTTTGGCCCAATACATGCGCATGTAACCATGCATATATCCGGTGGTTACCATTTGTAGTTGAGCAGCATTCCACGCTTCATCATGGGTTTTTCCTTGTTCAAGTGTCGCTTTGTCATACACATATTCACGCACATCATGACGATGAAGGTGAAGTGTTTTTTTCGCCCAATCTGGGAAGCCATCAAACGTATCATAATCGGGATTATAGGCGCAGTAATTATCCGCTAATTCTTTCCGGACAATCATTTCCTCTAGAAAACTTTCAGCAGGAATATTTATCTCTTGGACAGCAAGAGCTACGGTTTGGGTACTAAGAAAACCAAAATGAAAATACGCGGATAATCGACTTGTTGCATCAAGGTTTGGATTATTCCGTTCTTCATAACGAGACAATCGATGGGTTAAAAAATCGATCATGGCATCGGTTGCCCGTGTCAGGGTCGAAGGAGAAGTTAACCATGATGGTTTGGTATAGTCTACAATCAACGGTTTAACCTCAAGGGCTAATAAGACAGGATAAGGATGTAAGTATGTCGGTAACAATTGATGAATTTTTGGACGTATGGTATACGCACCCCATTCTTGTTTATCACTTGCGATGAACCATGGGATGATATTGTGCGCATCAACTTCAAGAACAGAAATAGGGAGCATATCCGCTAAGGATTGTTTCATAGAACGCATAAAACGAAGCGGGGTAAAGTCGACAATCACTTGACCAATGTCGTACGTTTCGATGAAGGCAGGTAAGAGTTTGGTAGGTTCGCCTTCGAAGACATAGAAGGGAATGCCAAGTTTTTGAGCATCTTCTTCAACGTGTTTTAATCCTTGCTTCATCCATTCATACATTCGATCATTCGCTAAATTCTTTGCCGTGCCAAACGATGGCATTAAGAAAAAAACAACTGCAAAGGATTGCTTAGATTCTCTTGCTCGTGAATACGCTTCAAGAAGTGCCCAATTATCATGGATTCTCATCTCGCGGTTCATCCAATACAAAATTGCTCCAGGTCGAGAAGGTTGAGCGTTTAACGCACGATATCGAAGTGGTAAATTCATTGGTAAAATCATAGCACATTTTACCTCCTTTGAGAGGGTTATGATAAAATATTAAAACGTATGAAACCGAAAAAAATAGCGATTATAGGCGCAGGAACAGCAGGTCTAGCAACTGGTATACGCCTTCAAAGTCAAGGGTATGATGTCACCATCTTTGAAAAAAATGAAAAGGTTGGAGGACGGATGTATCACCTTGAAGATCAAGGTTTTCATTTTGATGTAGGTCCAACCATCGTCATGCTCCCAGAAGTGTACAAAGAATTGTTTTCCTACTCCGGTGCAAATCCCGATGATTACATACAGATGCAGTTACTTGATCCTTTGTATCAACTCCATTATCATGATGGGACTTCGTTAACCCTATCGTCTAATTTAACGACGTTAATGAAAACACTTGAATCAGCGTTCCCTGAAGATGCTCAAGGATACTTAGCCTATCTTGCCGATATTTACAAGCGATATTCGATTGCCAATGCAGAATTTATTGATCATGGTTTTCTTAAACTCAAAGACATTCTCAATGTCAAAAATATAAAAGATACGTTTCGCTTACGTACCTTCAATTCTGCTTATCGTTCCATTTCTAAATTTGTCAAAAGTGAAAAGTTACGTCAAACACTAGCGTTTCAAACGCTTTATATTGGCGTATCCCCTTTTGAAGGGCCTTCGATTTACACCATTATTTCGATGATTGAACTCTTGTATGGGATTTGGTACATCAAAGGCGGAATGTATTCAATGGCCAAAGCGATGGAACGCCGATTCCTTGAAACCGGTGGCACGCTCCTCACGAGTACCCCCGTCAGTTCGGTTCTTATTGAAAATAAGCAAGCCTATGGCGTTTCTACGAACAAACAAGATTATCTATTTGATATCGTGGTCTGCAATGCCGATTTCCCTTCTGCTGTATCCAATCTTATCCCCCTTGAACATCGCGGGCGATATACACCGAAAAAATTTAAAAACATGCAGTATTCCTCATCTGCATTTATCATTTATCTTGGGTTAGATAAAAAATATCCAACCACCGTTCATCAAATTCGTTACGCGAAAGACTTCAAAAAAAACATTCAAGACTTATTTGCCCCTCGTCTACCGGATGATCCCTCGTTCTATTTGTATTCCCCAACCCAAATTGATGCTTCGCTTGCACCTGAAGGAAAGGAAGTTCTTTACATGCTCGTTCCCGTTCCTAACCGCGAGGATCCTTCCTTTCACTGGGATGAAACCATGACGCAGGCATTTTACGATAAAATGATGGATCGACTCACCCAGATTAAAACCTTTCAAGATATTAAAGACCATATTCAAGTCTCCCATATTTATACACCCAAAACGTGGGAAGAGACGTTTCATTTGATGCATGGAGCAACGTTTGGACTAAAACCGATTTTGTTACAAAGCAATTTTTTCCGTCCACAAGCGAATGCCTTACCGGTTAAAAACTTATACTTTACGGGAACAAGTGTCCATCCAGGAGCAGGTATTCCCATCGTTCTGAAATCAGCCAAAATTGTCAGTGACATCATTCTAAAGGAGTATCCGTTATGAACCTTTTTCTAGCGATGGATTATAAGCATGCTGAATCGATTATCAAAACGCATTCCAAAACGTTTTATAAAGCGTTTTCTCGTTTACCAGACGCCAATATTCGTCGTGGTATTTATGCTATTTATGCCTACTGTCGATTAGTTGATGATGCCATTGATGTTCATCAAGACTTATCCTTACTCCATTCATATAAATCCTCATTAGACGAACTTATTCATGGAAAAAAACCAAAAGGTTTTTTATGGAATGTTCTTCATCATACAACCACGCGTTATGGCTATTCCGCTTCCCAATTTTCACCGTTTTATCAGTTGATTGAAGGTCAGGAATTTGATGCAAAACCCGTCAGCATTCAAACGATGGATCAACTTTGGACGTATTGTGATTTAGTGGCCACGAGTGTGGGGCGCATGCTCATGCCTTTACTCGCAAGCAATGCAAATGACGATCATGATGCCTTTGCTGTTTCCCTTGGTCGTGCCTTTCAACTCACCAATATCCTTCGCGATGTTGGTGAAGATCGTCGTCGTGACCGAATTTACTTACCCAAAGAAATCATGCTTCAATTTGGTTACGCTCGTGAAGATTTATGGAACGATACGAACAATGATGCTTTTCAAGCCATGATGAAATCCCTCATTCTTTTAAACCGAAAATTATACCAAACCGCTGAAGAGCATCTATCGTTATTTTCCCCTGACATTCGTTTCCCTTTGCACGCATCCCTCGTCTTGTATCGTGCGATTTTAGAAGAAATTGAACTTCACCATTATGATGTCTTTTCAAAAAAACATTTTGTTTCTTCTCAGAAGAAAAAAGAACTTATTCAATCGATTTTAACGACCAAATAAAAAAACCACCCTCATAAAATAGAGGGTGGCCTTTTAACGTTAAATATACCTATTATTGTTTAAGTAACGTAATTAGTTGAGCTTTTAACTCTTCCACCGTATCGACTAAGTAATCCGGATGATACGTTTGTAACATCGGTTTATCAACATAGCCGTAACTAACGGCAATGGTCTTCATCCCTAACACGCGACCCATCTCAATATCAAACTCCGAATCTCCAACAAAAATGGAGGCTTGAGAGTCGATATGATACTCCGTAGCAAAAAGGTCATACATCGTTCGATCAGGTTTGGGTAACGTATTGGGTTTGTGACCATGAACCCCCGTAAATAATCCTGGAAGTCGTTGATCAATGAGTTCCACGGATAAGTCATGAGGTTTATTGGAAAAAATAAAACTACGAATACCATTTTCTTTTAACCAAACGAGTAAATCAACCATCCCAGGGTAAGGAGCGGATTGTTCGACTTGATAGGCTTTATATCGTTTCATGTAGGTGGTAAAAAACGTTTCAAAGAAAACGGAATCATTCGCTTTTTCCTTCAACGCTCCTTTGACAAATTGACGAGCGCCACCCCCAAGTAAGGTTCGCGTTTGTGCAAGTGTTACGCGTGGCAAAGAGAATTCTTCGAGCGTATCGGAAAGCGCTCTTGCCAAATCCACAAGCGTATCGATGACTGTTCCATCAAGGTCGAAAATAATGTTTTTAATGTTCATAAGGTAAAAAAACCTTGGTTTCCCAAGGTTTTTTGTTTTCTCCTATTCGACGAAGGTAATGAGGAAACGTGGAGCGTTATCCCCAAGACGCGGGGTCATTTTTAGTTTGCGTGTGTAACCACCGTTGCGTGAAGCATAACGAGGACCGAGTGTATCAAAGAGTTTGTCTAAGGCAAGCACTTGATTTTTTTCATCCACGACAAATTGACGAACGACTGCAGCGGCTAAGCGGCGATGGTGTTGATCCCCCGCTTTCGCATACGTCACTAAACGGTCAGCAAGACTCACTAAAGGTTGTGCCATTTTGTGCGTCACAACAACTTTTTCGTTCACGATTAACGTGGAAACGAGGTTGCGTAATTGGCTATCACGTTTACTGGCAGTAAAAGGGGATTTAAAACGAACCCCGCCTTTACCATGGACATTTTTTCTTCCGATTGTTGGCATAGTGGTTTACTCCTTATTCCGCATCACGGAACTTGAGACCATGGGCAAGAAGTTTTTCTTTGACTTCTTTCAATGATTTCTTTCCAAGATTGCGTACTTTCATCATTTCTTCTTCTGATTTTTGGGTTAATTCATACACCGTTTCAATCCCTGCGCGACGTAAGCAGTTATAAGAACGAACGGATAAGTCTAAGTCAACAATCGTCATATTCGAGAACTTATCTTCGCTTTCAAGCGTCGGTTCTTTCATGATGTTGACATCACTGGTCGTCGCTTCTAAATCAAGGAACCCTTCAAAGTGGGCCATTAAAATTTGGCTCGCTAAGTTTAAGGCAGCTTGAGGGGTTAAAGAACCATTGGTCCACACTTCTAACGTCAATTTGTCATAACGGGCATCGTTACCCACACGGGTAGGATCAATACTGTAAGACACTTTGGTGACGGGAGAGTAATTGGAATCGGTAGCAATCAACCCTAAACGGGATGTATAACGGTTCGCTTTGTTGCCTTCTGAAGTGACATAACCACGACCATTACGGACGTAGAAACGACCTTTTAAATGACCGGATTCGGTAACGTGGGCAATCACTAAATCAGGATTGACGACACTAACACCACCGGGGAGAATTAAATCCGCAGCAGTGACGGTTTTTTCGCCTTTAACATCGAGTTCGAGTGTTTTGGATTCAATGCCTTCAGCATCGTTGATTAACACTAAGTTTTTTAAATTTAAAATAATTTGTGTTACATCTTCAACGACACCTTCAAGAGCTGAGAATTCATGACGTGCGCCTTCAAGTTCAATCGCATACACGGATGCACCGGGTAAGGATGAAAGTAAGACACGACGAAGCGCGTTTCCAACCGTTAAGCCAAAACCACGTTCAAGTGGTTCAATGACAAAACGGCCGTAGTTGTGAGTTGAGTCGAATAGTTTTTTGGAAAAGCGTGGCTTTTCGAATGGACGTGCAATATTTGGCATGGGTGTAATTCCTCCAAGAATTAGTTAATTAACCACGTGGGCGTTTGGGCGGACGGCAACCGTTATGGGGTACCGGAGTGGTATCCGTTAATAACGTGATTTGTAAGCCGGCTGCTGCAAGCGCACGCACCGCGGATTCACGACCTGGACCTGGACCTTTAACATTGACATCAACGGATTTAATCCCTTGATCGAGCGCAGCTTTCGCACACGCTTCTCCGGCAACTTGAGCAGCAAAAGGTGTTGATTTACGAGCCCCTTTGTACCCTAGTGCACCCGCTGAACTCCAGGCAATTGCATTCCCTTGTTCATCGGTAATCGTAATAATCGTATTGTTGAAGGTTGCATGAATGTGGGCAACCCCTTTGGTAAAGGCGCGTTTGATTTTTTTGCGACGTGTTGTCTTCGCATTTTGATTTGCCATACTTCCTCCTTACCCTTGAACCGCTTGCTTCTTATTAGCAATCGTTTTACGAGGTCCTTTTCGCGTACGTGCATTCGTACGTGTACGTTGTCCGCGAACGGGCAAGCCTTTACGATGACGTAATCCACGATAGGAACCAATTTCTTGAAGACGTTTAATATTGAGGGCGATGTCACGACGTAAATCCCCTTCAACCTTGTACTTCTTCACTTCGTTGG
>JAURLC010000033.1 GCA_030831415.1 Bacillota bacterium
CGTCAAAGCCAGCTGCGGTGTAATCGAAGATACCATCCGCCAATGGTAAATCCGGTAATGCTTCAGAGCTTGGGATGACAAATTCACTCGACGCCGCAGAACTTGCAGTTGACGAGGAAGTTGAACCACCACATGCCACTAAGAGCATTGCACCAAAAGTAGTTAACAATGTAAGCTTTTGATTGTGCATAAAAATACTTTCTCCTTTCTTATGACAATTTCAAATTGTAGAGTTATCTTAACACCTCATGATTTTGTGTCAATACATATAATTATGTAAGTTATCTTCTCGATTACCACGTTATTGGCAACTATCTATATAGAGAGAGAAACAACTTTGTTATTTTTTTCAGGACATTTGTTCAAAAAAGCACTTATTTAAATACATTTTTATTGTATTAACGTACATTGATATCAAGTTGATCTACCTATGTGGATTGATGAATACCTTGATAATGAAAAATTTTCAAGCTTTTATGAAAACGCTTACAAAATTTACAGTACTTTTAATTTCTTAAGAATTGCGAGAATTTGTTCGTCGCCATCCAACCAATCCTTAGGATCGAAATCCGCTTCTTGAAACCATTTCCATTGTTCATGGTCAATAAGTTGAATTCGCTGTTCTTCTTCATTTAACTGTGCCATGAAATAAGTCAAATGAATCGTATGATTGCCGTCTGAAAAAGGATAAAAGAAAATGTTTTCAACATTGGTGATTGTAACACCTAATTCTTCTTTTACTTCTCGATGGAGGGCCTCTAGCGCAGATTCATTGGGTTCCATCTTTCCACCTGGAAACTCCCAAACGCCAGGATCTCGTTTCATCTCTTTTTTTCTTTTTACCGCTAAAAAAGCACCCGGGCGAACGATAACAGCAGCTACTGCGTGTATGACCATATAATTAATGTATGAAAAAAACACACGATTGTCTATCCTCGTGTGTTTTTCAATTGCTTTTTATTATTTAAAGTAAATAACTAGCGATGGTTTGACTAAATGACTGCAGGGTCTCGAACCACTCACCAGCGGTGACCAGTTTGTCGTTTACCATGTCATTGAATCGAATCAAGGCTTCTTCAACTTTATCCAAATTGTTAATGTTGAATTTTCCTTTTAAATCTTGAAAAAGTTCACGCGATTCACTTTGTTGATCATGCCGTTGACGAAATTGTTCACGAAGGGATATACGAAGCAAAGATAGGGTTGCTTGATCCATACTACTTAGGGAAATCCCTTGATCACGTAATGATCTCAGTGTTGCCCGAATCGTTTGAATGGACTCTTTAATCACCATTCTACTTTCTTTAAGCATTTCTCGTTTTTCTAAAAATGTTTGATGTAATGTATACACTCGCGTTAATTGATCTCGCGTTTCTATTAAAATTGGTGATTGATCTTCATCAAAGTAAGCTTCAAGCAATACTTGACCGTCTCTGACCAAAGCAATCATCATCGTTAGTTTTTCAGGCAAAGGTAACAACGTTTCGTATAATGTATTTGCTTCACTTTGTAACGTAGCAATTTGCGAAGGATCAAAGGTTCGTGGACGATTCATCTCTCGAAGTATGGTACCAATTCGTTGACGTATCGACTTTGCCTCTTCTTGGATTGCTTGAGTTTCTGTTTTAATGACATTAAAAGAATCAACTAATGCATTAAATATCGTCGCGTCTTCTTCAGAAAACTGTAAGGATTGTTCTTGAAATCCTACCGCAAGTGTTTTGAACACATCTCCTTCCAGGACGAGCGTAAAGCGAATGGCATGCACCGCTTGCATGGTTTCATGAATCATCCCTAAGGTTTCTTGCAAAATAAGAACCTCATCCGCTACTGCCTCATCACCCGGGCCAACATCTAGTCCCATCGGTAATTGACCAAGTCGACCCATGGTTTGAAATGAATCAATCATGGACATCTCCGTAAGGGATGTATCTAATTCTTTTGAGCTGCTCGCAGTATCTGCAAACGCCATTAAGGGTGTGGCGGGTGTAAATGAAGCACAACTCGCAAGGACAACACCTGCACTCAAGATAGGTAACATAACTTTTTTCATCATTTTATCTCCTTGTTTTAACCTTAATGGATAAGGTCTGATAAATCAAAAAAGTGTCCGTAAGTTGCAAAAATCACGGATTAACTTGCATTCATGTTATTTCATAAACTTTTTGATAATCTTTAATTGAGAAGGTTTATAGGGAGGGTACGCGATTGGAAGATCGAATTTAGTTGATTTTTTAATGTACGATTTTTGATGAGAAAAGGTGTCAAAGGATTGTTTACCATGATAGGAACCAAACCCAGATTGACCTACACCACCAAAGGGAAGATGGCGGGAGGCAACTTGCATTAATGCATCGTTGATTGCACCATTCCCAAATGAGAGAGACTGCCAAACACGTTTTTGTACGGCTTTATTTTCAGAAAACAAATATAACGCAAGTGGTTTTTCTTTGCTTTTAAGCGTTTGAATCACTTCATCGATGGTTTTGAAGGTAAGTATTGGTAATATCGGCCCAAATATTTCTTCTTTCATAGAGGGATCACTCCATGTTGCATGTTCAATAAGTGTGGGAGGGAAGTAGCGAGAATCATCATGCGTTATTTCAAATGGAACTAATCCTTTTAATCGTTGAAAATGACGGTCCGATACAATATGACCAAAACTCGAGGAATCACTGTAACGTTTTGCAATTACTTTTTTCAACGCTTGAATAAACGTATCTTTCACTTTTTCATGAACATACACATAGTCGGGGGCAATGCATGTTTGACCCGCATTGGTGAATTTAGCAAAAGCAATCCGTTCTGCTGCGATAGGTAGATTTGCGGATGCATCAATAATCGTGGGCGACTTTCCACCGAGTTCTAAGGTTACGGGGGTTAAGTATTTGCTGGCAGCTTCATATACAAGTTGTCCAACGCGTGTTGATCCGGTAAAGAAAATATGATCATATCGTAGGGTTAATAAGGATTGCGTTACCGATGCATCGCCTTCGACAACGCTAATATAATCGGATGGGAAATAAGCGTTGATCATTTTTGACATCACTGCTGACACAGTAGGCGTAAATTCGGAAGGTTTAATGATGGCGGTATTGCCCGCTGCTATGGCACCAATAAGCGGTTCAATCACAAGTTGGAATGGATAATTAAATGGTCCAATCAGTAACACAACGCCTTTAGGTTCACTCATTATTTTGGAAGATGTAAACGGTAAAAATAACTCACCTTTAACCGAACGAGGTTTCATCCAACGTTTCAAATGTTTCATGCTATCGCTGATAGAGCGAAGATTAAATCCAACTTCGGTTGTGAAAGCTTCAACTTCACCTTTGTGTAAATCTTGGAATAAAGCGTCTAAAATTTCATGTTGATACGTTAAAATTGCTTTTTTTAACGTCTTTAATTGTTGAAGTCTAAACGCATACGATTTCGTTTGATCCGTTAGAAAAAAATGCCGTTGAGATTCAACCAATTGCGTTAATGTTTCCAGAGTCGTGTTCATATCAATTCCTCTTTTTTAGTATAATATCACTATGAAAATGAAAACCTTTGAAATGCTTTCAAAAGAAGCCAAACGACTCGTTCAATATGCCGTAGACCATTTTCTGCCTGCTGTTGACGAAAATGTAGAGGAAGATAGTTTTCTACTTTATTCGCCATCCACTAACGCTCTACGTGAGGAAGTTTCTCGCAGCATTGCGCCTTTTCCTCGAGGAAAAACGTTTAGTTCACTTATTTGGGAGTTGCGTGACCAAAATAATGATTTTGATGATGCCATTTTTTATACGCGTCACAATATTGATAAAGGAACTTGGTCAAAAATCCTCTCTCACGAGGATTATCAACCCTCCATTGAAACAGTTTATAAATGTATTATTGGTTTTCGATTATCGATCAAGCAAGCGAATACACTTCTTGAAAGTGCAGGATTTTCCTTTCATCGAAGTCGACCATTCGATTTAGTAATTTATAGTGCGGTAATGCTGAAAAGTTTTGATCTCATTAAAATTGATGAAGCTTTGGAATTTCACGCTAAGAAAACCTTGTTCTCGATAAAATAAAAAAGAGTGCCGTAGCACTCTTTTAAATGTAGATTCGAAATTAATTAGTCGTGATCTCGGTCACGGTGATCATGGCCACCGTGTCCTGGACGACCTTCATATCCACGGCCAGTTTCACGAACAGTGAATTCATACACAATTTCACCTGTTAGTTCGTCAAGGACTGGGACTGCTTCAATGTGGAGCACTTCCCCATTTTCGATAACGCGAATGAGAATATACGTTTGTCCTGTTTCCTCATTCACTTTACGACGGAATGTGTAGGAAACGAGTTCCCCTTGAATGAGCGTTTTTAAACTCACTTTGAGTTCTCCATCATTTTCCATTTCGGATTTAAAACTCATTTTTGAAAATTCGCCATCTTTTTTCATCGAAACACTGTACTTTTCTTCCGTTTCGTTGTCTTCAAGATCGATTTCAACTTCGGATTTAATACGAATCCAATTGTCATCATCGAGCGTAATGAAGAATTTTGTTTCCGTTTCAATTTCATCTTCATCATTATCAATTTCTTGAGCACCAATTAAGGCATACTCAACTCCATCAAAAATGGCAACACCTTCAAGGAAGATTTCTTGTCCATCGACATCATCCCCTAATTCACGATCCTTGTAACGATCATGTTCTTCCCGGTCGGAATCATCACGAAGTTCAGAATCATTGTACCCTTCATGATCTTCTCGATCACGATTGTCATCTTCGTCTTCATCTTCATCATCTTCATCTTCGTCTTCATCATCACGATCGGATAATCGAGGGGTAGGATTATCAACGGATGAGGAGGGGGTCGGTTCAGACGTTGCCTCTTCACTAGAGGATGGGACATCCAAGGTTGAAGGGTCAGCAGAAGAAATAACTTCTTCTGAACTCAATTCTTCAGAACTTGCAACGGTTTCTGAACTTGCTTCTTCAGAGCTCAAGATTACTTCTGAACTTGCTTCTTCAGAACTAATTTCTTCTGAACTTACAAGCTCTTCACTTGTCACTCCTTCTGAAGTGGTTTCAGACGATGAGGGTTCTTCGGTTGGATCACCTAAGTAATTAAAATACATTGTGTAAGATAAGCTTACGCCTGCTAAATCTCGAGTGGTAATTTCGAGTAAATATGCAAACTCGGGACGATCACTCACACGCTCAACAACGGTAAACGGAGAGCCCTCTTCACTTAATAACAAATCCATCAAGGTAATGTATTGGGTAAAATCTTCTACCGCTACTTCTTCAGTTACAGGGTCAGTTTCCCCTTCAACGAAAAATGGTTGTTCATTCAATACACTTGAGGATGCGACAAAAGGTGTTGAGGATAAGATACTTAACCCCGTCACGGTTTTCATCCCTACTTTTTCTTTGACATCAGCAGAAAGTAACGTTCCTTGTTCAGGTAACGAGGACGTTTCACTCGCGATGTTAGTACCACAGCTGACCATTAAGCCTAAAGCTGCAAAGGCGGTACCTATAAGTTTTTTGTTCATCATCTAATCTCCCTTTCGTATAGTAAACATTTAAAACCAGTATTTTATTGGTAATACTGAAATAAAAATTGAAGGATCATCGGTAAGCGAGATTTCCAGCTTGATTCGTGATGATTACCGCCTTTAATTTCTTGATACAAAAATCGATTGACATGTCCTTGATGTTGAATTGTTTGTTGAATCAATCGATTCGAGTTTAGATAACTCGAGGAAACTTCAAGGCCAACCTCTGCATCCCCTGTATCTAAATAAATCGTTTGAATCGTTCCTTTAAATTGTTGAATCATCGAGACGAGTTCAGGAGTTGAAACATAAAAAGCGTTCGATAATCCTGCCACATGTTGAACTTTATTTGCATACAAATAGGCGGCCTCAAGCGAAATGACTCCACCCATGGATGACCCCATCATAAAGGTGTGCTCAGGTTGTGGTAATGTTCGATACGTATGATCGATTTCTTGTTTCAAAGGCCCTAAAACGTAATCTAAATATTGGTGACCCCGTCCATGGATTTTCCACAAAGGATGAGATGGAAATCGTCCTTGAAAAACATTGTACTCTTCTAATCTATTGTTTCCTTTTGAGGCACAGCTTAACGCTACTACAATAAAGTCAGGCATGGATGGTAAAGCCATAGCCTCTTGCATGCCCCATGTCACCCCACCATAACTATCCTCTTCATAAAAGAGATTGTGTCCATCATGACAATACAAAACAGGATAACATTTCTGTGGGTTTAATTCGTACGTTTTTGGAAGTGCAATATATACAAACGCTTCACGCTTTAATGAATCAATATACCGGCGCGATTTAATTATGGTAATCACATCGCTATTTTAACATAAAAAAATACCCACGAATTGATCGCCACATAAGATAGTCGTTGAATGCAAACTGGGAATAAGACAACGATTTTCTTATATGGGGTTCCCCATTCAATCTCGTGGGTATTGGTTTCCCATGCCATCATTAAAAAGGAGGGAATGCCCAACAACAAGATGTGAGGTTGTCTTGTGGAATAATTCCACAGTTCGTGGAGTGATTAGAAAGGTTTTTCTACTGAAAACAGCGGATGTAATTGATAAGAGGCAAAGAAATGACTAATCCGACGAAGAAATTGGCGAAGATAAATAATCATGAATATACCAACGAATACGACAAGCCAAACGAGTTGGATGTGCTCCTCACCTAGTGGTAACCCACTCATTAAAATAAAGAAGAGAATAATCGCTCCATAATGGAGGGTGACAAAGGTTCGATGAAGATCCATACCAAAATCATATTTATGCTTATCATAATCTAATTGTGCTTGTGGTACTCCTCGACGAAGGACTACGATAAGGCCAATGATATGACCAACCATCTTAAAAACAGCATATAGCACAATAAATGCCAATAGAAATGGACTTTCGTTATATAAAGAAAATAACGTGTACACTCCCCCATAAAAAACAAAGGTGGAAAGTATCATCCCACCGTACGTACCAATCATAATGAAAAACGCGTTTTTACGTTGCGTTGATGACAAGATGGTGTGGTACTGAGCTTTTTGCTGTAATGGAAGAACGTAATCTTTGGTTCGCTGACGATTAATATGGGAGTAACGAAAATAAGAAACAAACGTAAATCCTATCCAAAAGAGTAGTTCAATTAACACTAGATTGATTCGTGGTCCAAATGGAAAAAAGATAAGAAAAGTTTGAAGTAGAACAAAACTAAAAAGAACGAAAAAATACTTGTCATTGAGTGAAATCTTTTTCAACCGGATTTGCTGATAGGCAATATTATCTTGATTGGTTGTACCATCTTCATCTTGATAAAAATACGAAATTGAAACCTTAAAATAATCGGCAATTTTCTTTAAATTTTCTGCACTGATTGTACGTAAGTTATTTTCCCAATTACTAATCGTTCGATTACTAAAATACAAAGCTTCAGCAACTACTTCTTGTTTTAAACCTCGTTCCATCCGTAAGCGTTTTAACTTATCCCCCGGTGTCATGGTAACCCTCTTTTCTAATTAATCAGTATATGGATCGAGTAAGGAAGAGTACATACCGAAACCATCCTCGATGGCACGGTCTTCTGCAAGAAACATCCATTCCGTATACGTTTTATTTTGATATTGTGTCGCTTGGGTTTCCCCTGCACCAAATAAATACTTAACTTCTGCCAATCCTTGACGAACAAGCCAATAATTTAATAGTTCATAGTCTTCTTCGCCTTCATCCAAAATCCATACCCATCCAAGTAATCGACCATAAGGATCCAACAGTTTATCACCAGGGTCGGTTTGAATTAAGATGGATTCAGCTTCCAATAATCGACTACACGTATACGCTTTTGCGAGCACTCCCCACCGCTCAGGTGTACCGGATGTTTCCGGAGTGTCCATATTCAAATACCGTACGCGTTTTGGAGATGATTCAATGAGTGAGGCAACATTGTTGGGAAAGCCAAAAACGGTCGTATCCCCATCAATACAAGTCCCAATGCCGTTGGATGGATTGTAAGCAACCGAAAACGTCCCTCCATTCCCCCATTTGGTACCTGATCGATCTGTGTAAAAGGTTTCAGAGGTTAAATAATTTTGATCAATGCGTAAACCATCGTATTCCATTGAAACGGGTTGAAAATAAATCGATTCAGAAGCGGAAGAGATGGACGCATAAGACGTTTCACTAGTGGAAGGAAATGAAATAGGAAACTCACAACTACTTAGTAGTATGGAAAATAAAAAACTTGTTAAATAAAGGGGATTTTTCATTATCTTGATTATACACCCTCAAGAAATGCAATCGTAATATAATAATGGTGTGTGTGGAAGATTTACCTTAACAACATCCCAACATGACGTCATCCATTTTGTTGAACATCATTTTTCCATTCAACAAAATGATTTTTTATCAACTCATCAACCAACTTATAACGTAGCGCCAACCCAATCATTAATCACGATCTTATCGGATGGAAAAATCAACAAGGGTGGTTATTTACCATGGGGTTTCCCTTTTGAAGGTCAATCCACGAAAACGTTCATTGTGAATGCACGTAGTGAAACGGTAATGGACAAACCGATGTTTCGATCAAGCTATCGAAGCAAACGTTGTCTGGTTCTCGCGGATGGATTTTATGAATGGGATCGTAAGGAAAAACCTTCCCAGCCTTATTACTTCCGTTTACCTAACCAATCTATCTTTGCATTTGCAGGGCTGTGGAGTCATTACCTAGATAAGGAAGGGAAAAAACAATTTGCGGTCACGTTACTGACGACCTCTTCTTTTCAAACCATCATGGAACCTATCCATGATCGACTTCCCGTTGTTTTATCTCCTGATCAATATCAGTTTTGGTTAAATAAAGAAACACCCATTGATGAATTAGCGTTTTTACTTAAACCTTACAACGCACCTTCATGGGAAAAAAGACCTATTTCAACCTATGTCAATAAAGTGATGCATAATGATCCTCAATGTATCGAGACAATAAAAAAGTAGAGGGATGGCCTCTACTTTTCTTATATTAATCGTTGAATTAAATTAAAGAATCGTGGCAACGAAACCGGCTAATGCTCCACCTGCTAAGGAAGCAAGAACGAGGAGTAAAGCAGGAACCCAAACAGGTTGACCAAGTTTTAACACGGTTGCCGTTAAACGAGGACCTAAGTCACGGGCAACATTAACCATAGCATAAGACGCACCTCCAAAGGCAAGGGCAGCAGCTAACACAGCAGCACCAACCGCTAATGGGGTTAATACACTTCCGCCTAAGGCAGAAACCGTAATTAAGACGAGTAAAGCTAACGTAAATGACCCTAAGAATGACGTAATTAGATTTTGAACCACATCTTTTTGTTCTGGATTACCCGTTAATGGGACAAGGGGATCTTTTGCTCCAGCGAATTGTGGACGATAAATGACCCAAAGGAGTAAGCCACCAACAAAACCACCAACTAATTGACCTAAGATGTACGTTAAGGCTTCGACGATGTCAATGCTACCCTGCACTAAGAATGCAGCGGTGACGGCTGGATTAATGTGAGCACCACTTCCACCCGCGATCGCAACAAATACACCAAAAGAAATCCCTAAGAATACTGCTAAAGCAGCAATGCCTTCTTTAACTTTTCCAGTTAAAGCCATGCTGGCGAGAATACCACCATGAATTAAAACGAATGCGGCAAGACCAAGAAACTCTCCTAAAAAAATGCCTAAATCCATAA
>JAURLC010000034.1 GCA_030831415.1 Bacillota bacterium
CCTAATTCCACGACAAACATACATTTGCCGTGTTCATCGAGTCCACCTAATGCAAACAGGCGGATTTTATCGTTATTATTCATTATTATTATCCTTTAACATCTTCTACTTTATCACGAATGATCGGTAAACGAATTAGTCAGCAGAAAACTCCTTGTGCGAAAGTGCCACACGGCCTTTATCATCGATTTCGGTGACTTTTACTTTGAGGACTTGGCCTAATTTGACGACATCTTTTGGATGTTCGACACGTTTGGAAGCAAGCTTGGAAACGTGAACCATGCCATCGGTATCCCCGAAGAGATTCACAAAGACACCATACGCTTCAATTCTCACGACGGTACCTTCAAAGATTTCACCCACTTTGGCTTCACGTGTTAAATCTTCAATCATTTTTTTCGCGCGATTAATCGGTTCACGATTTTGATGATAAATCATCACACGACCATCTTGTTCAATATCAATTTTGACACCATTGCATTGTTCAATAATACTGTTAATGATTTTGCCACCTTGGCCGATGACATCCCGAATCTTATCAGCAGGAATACGGAGTTGCTGAAGTTTTGGAGCATATGTTCCAACGTCTTCACGAGGATGATCAATCGTTTTTTCCATGAATTCACGAATCACCGTACGAGCGCGTAACGCTTCTTGTAACGCTTCTTGAATGATGGCCCGGTTAATACCACGAATTTTAATATCCATTTGAAGGGCGGTAATCTCTTGTTTGGTTCCAGCAACTTTAAAATCCATATCCCCAAAATGGTCTTCTAATCCTTGAATATCCGTTAGAATCGTATAAGGATTTTTGCCATCAAGAGGTCCTGAGGTGATTAACCCCATCGCAATACCCGAAACAAGACCGGTCACAGGAACACCTGCTGCCATCAGTGCCATGGAGGAAGCACAAATACTTGCTTGGGAGGATGAACCATTAGATTCTAACACTTCGCTGACAACACGAATCGTGTAAGGAAATGCTTCTTCGGAAGGAATCACATAGCTTAACGCTCGTTCACCGAGTGCGCCATGACCAATTTCACGACGACCTGGACTTCCCATACGACCCACTTCACCAACCGAGAAAGGCGGGAAATTATAATGATGCATAAAACGCTTTTGATCTTCTTCAGTTAAATTGTCAATAATTTGAACATCGTTAAGCGACGCTAACGTCACCACCGATAAGACTTGGGTTTGACCACGTGTAAATAAAGCTGAACCGTGGACGCGTGGAAGTAAATCCACTTGGCAGTCAAGTGGACGAATTTCATTGACCGCACGACCATCGGGACGAATTTTATCTTCGGTAATTAATCGACGAACTTCATCGGCGATAATATTTTCTAAAATCATGTCAACTTCTTTTAAGGTTTTATCTTCCGTTTCACGATCTTCGTACGTTTTCGCTTCAAAAGCGGTAATCACGCGTGCTTTGACGGCATTAATGTTGGTTTCTCGTTCGAGTTTTTCTTTTGTGGAGATCGCTTTAACTAAATCTGCTTGACCCAGTTTACGAACTTCTTGATCGGTTTCGGCATTGACACGATATAACGCAATCGTGCGTTTAGGTTGACCAATCGCATCGATAATTTCTTGTTGAAAGGCACAAAGTTGTTTAATCGCATCATGTCCGAACATGAGTGCTTCTAACATATCTTCTTCGGACACTTCTTGTGCACCAGCTTCAACCATGTTGATCGCATCTGGGGTTCCTGCCACTGCTAAATGAATATCAGAAACAAGCCGTTGTTCGGAGGTAGGATTGATGACAAAATTACCATTGACACGGCCAACATAAACACCCGCCACAGGTCCACCAAAGGGGATATCGGAAATCCCTAAGGCAAGTCCCGAACCAAATAAAGCGGTCATTTCTGGGGTTGCATTTAAATCGACACTTAAGACAGTATTAACGACTTGAACTTCATTACGGAAGCCTTCATCAAATAAGGGTCGAATAGGACGGTCAATTAATCGTGCGGTTAACGTGGCATGTTCGCCTGGACGACCTTCACGACGATGGAAAGATCCTGGGATTTTTCCTACCGCATATTGTTTTTCTTCATAGACGACGGTTAATGGGAAAAAATCGGTATTTTTGGGTTCGTTGCTACCAACAGCAGACGATAGAATCACGGTATCATCGTATCGTACGAGTACGGCTCCATCCGCTTGTTTGGCGATTTCTCCGGTTTCAACCACTAGTTTTTTTCCGGCAAAGTCTAACGTAAATGTCCTCTTTGTCATAAGTTCCTCTTTCTTTTCTATAACTGCTAGATTATAACATATTTTTATCGGTTAATACGCAAAGATTCGTTTTAAAATATCCACCATTTTCATGCCATCTTCAACTACCCAATATTCATATTTACCATGAAAGTTATATCCTCCGGTTGCAAGATTGGGTGTAGGGACACCTTTGTACGTTAACATCGCACCATCAGTCCCTCCACGAATCGGTTCATATTGCAACGGAATGCTTAGCGCTTGATAGGCGTCATTCACCCGTTTTAAAATTTGCGGATGTTGATCAATAATCGATTTCATGTTGTAGTAACTACGTTTGATTTCAATCGAAACACGTGAGATATCAAGCGTTGCATTCAAAGCATCGACTTTGGCTTGCATAAGGTTTTCTAATGCTTCTAATTTAGCTACGTCATGATCGCGAACAATATAACGTAATTCAGAAGACTCCACCCCTCCCATGGATTGGGTTAAATGTATAAAACCTTCATATCCTTGGGTTTGTTCAGGAGTTTGAGTAGAAGGAAGGGAAAGATGATAGCGAGCAGCTAAGGTCTGGGCGTTCACCATTTGATCTTTGGCAGTACCCGGATGAATCGCTTTTCCTTGAAAGCTAACCACTGCGCTTGAGGCGTTAAAGTTTTCTACATTAATGTAATGTAAATCTCCACCATCTAAGGTAAAAGCAAACTCAGCTTGGAAGAGGGAAGGTTCAAAATGCGTTACTCCACGACCAATTTCTTCATCACATGTAAAACCAATTTGAATGGGGCCATGTTGATAGGAGGGATTCGCCATCACGAATTGGACAAAATCCATCACAATGGCAACACCGGCTTTATCATCGGCTCCTAAGAGCGTATCCCCAGAGGTCGTGATGAGCGTTTTTCCTTTGTGGTTTCGTAAACTTGGAAAAATCGATGGATCGAGTGTAACCCCTAAGGTTTTGTTTAAAACAATTACCTCACCGTCATAATCTTGAATTACTTGCGGTTGAACATTAGCTCCGCTCATTTCTGTTGCCGTATCGACATGAGCCATCAGTCCAATGGATGTCGATTTTGTTGAATCATTGGCCGGGATTGTCGCATATATATTTCCTTTGCCATCATTCACTATGCGTGGGACACCTAAGGCTTTTAATTGTTCTTCTAATAACGAAATCACGTGTAACTGTTTAGAGGTGGATGGAATCGTTTGAGAATCTGGATCAGATTGGGAATCCATTTTGACATACATCAAAAATCGTTCAAGTAGGGTCATAGTTATTCCTTTCAAGAAAAAAACCATGCTATTGCATGGTTTTAGTGTTATTTACGAAGACCGAGTTTGCCAATAAGTTCGAGGTAGCTATCACGATTGTTCTTTTCTAAATATTGCAGCAAGCGTGAACGACGACCAACGAGTACGAGTAGACCACGACGACCGTGGAAATCGTGTTTGTGGGTTTTTAAGTGTTCCGTTAAGTCACGGATTTGTGTTGTTAACAACGCAATCTGGACTTGAGGTGAACCACTATCGGATTCGGATTTGCCGTAAGTTTTGACGAGTTCGGCAACTCGTTCTTTGGTTAATGCCATACATGTTTCCTCCTTGGATAACCTTGGGCTTCATCAGCGGTGAACAAGTGGAAACGCAGTTCATCATCGAAGAAGTCATTGCTTATTATAAACAACGTGAAACAAAATGCAACAAGCGTGGTTAAAACAAATGTTTTTTACGTTGTAATGCAACCATTTTATCGTGATCCATTTGTTGGATTAACGCTGGTAAGGAAGCAAATTTCTTTTCATCGCGAATATAATCTAAAAATTCCACGGCGACATGTTGTTCGTACAAATCTTCTGCAAAATCCAAAACATGAACTTCTAGGCTAGGGGTCGTTAATTGGGCAATGGTAGGATGATACCCTAAACTTGCTAAACTATAGTAACGAATGCCTTTATACAAAAATGCCGTAATATAAACGCCATTTTTGGGTAAGTAAAAGGGTTCTTCTAAAACAATATTCGCAGTAGGATAACCAAGTTCCGTTCCTTTTTTTAATCCATGACCCACGTATCCTTTAACTTGATACGGTCTGCCTAAAAGGTGGGTGACATCAC
>JAURLC010000035.1 GCA_030831415.1 Bacillota bacterium
TCTTATTAGAAGATGAAGATTTTTTTGTTACCGCGAACCATAAAACCAAAGTAACCGAGGCAAATGGTCGACGATGGTTTTCAAAGGAACCTGCCATTTCTTTTTTTTCAAAAAAAGATTGGTTTAATGTAATTGGCATGATTAAAGATCGCGGAGTTGTTTTTTATGTAAACGTTGCCACACCGACGCTTCTCCACAATGGTATGTTGAAATATATTGACTACGATTTAGACTACAAATTGTTTCCAGATGGTTACATTATGACATTGGATGAACGAGAATTTGAAAAGCATCGAACGTTGTATGGATATTCAGATCAACTTGTTCAAGCATTAAAAATCACCACACAACAATTATTTAAAAAATTACAAGAACGGGAGTACCCCTTTCAAATGCACAAAATTCAAACATTCTATCAACAATTTATTAAAGAAAAGAAATTTATTTTTTAATGGAAACGATCATCATTACGAATTCAGAAGATGAAACACTTCAACTTGGTATTCGCCTTGCTTCCGTATTAAAAATGGGCGATATTATTGCTTTATCTGGGTCGTTGGGTGCTGGAAAAACTTCCCTTGTTCACGGGATTGGCAAAGGGTTAGGTATTCAGGATGCCATGCCTTCTCCTACCTTCGCGATCATGCGCAGTTATCCTTTACATCCGCAAGGAGAATTATTACACCTCGATGCTTATCGCCTCCAACAGCAAGATACCGATCATGGATTAGATGAACCCTCCTCACAATCAATCTTATGTGTAGAATGGGCTGAACATATTCCACTATTATTTCAGCAAGCGTGTTTATTTATTCAACTTCACGTCATCGGTCCATCTCAACGGCATATTCGTTTGACCTATCATGATATTCGGTTTCAAAAGGTGTTAGAACATGATGACACTCGTGCTTGATACTTCAACGGATTTTTTATTGATGGCCATCATGGATGATTCACATCTTCTTTCGTTTCACTTTGAAAAACTAGAAAGGCAACACGCTGAGCAATTGTTACCAACATTGGAAAACTTATTGCATCAAGCTAAAGCATCGATTACGGATATAACGTCCATTCTTGTTTCCCATGGCCCAGGATCCTTTACCGGTGTTCGCTTAGCGATTACGTTTGTTAAGACACTTGCCTTAACCCAACCATTAACCGTCTACGCGATTCCTTCTTTGGCATTTTTAGCAAAACCGAATCAATCTATTTTTGCAACGATGGATGCACGTGCAAATCGTCATTATGTCGCAGGATTTCAAGGGTTTAGTGTTGTGTTGAATCCTACAATTATGACGCAAGAAGAACAACAAAAATGGCTGAAATCTCATCCATCCTTTCTTCATCAACAATTGGACTCACCCAAAAATAATATAAAGGATGTGCTTGATTCGGTTATCCAATGGAAGACGCATCTTAAACCACTCGAGGATGTTCATGTATTGACGCCTTTGTATTTGAAGGATTTACAATGATTATACGACCCGCTACGCTACTTGATTTAGATGCAATACTTCAAATTGAAAATGATACCTTTGATTCGCCTTGGACACGAGATCATTTTGTATATGAATTACAAGAAAATCCGTTTAGTTTTGTTTTCATTGCAGAAGAAAAAGGGTATCTTGTGGGTTATGTCGATTGGTGGAAGACTTTTGAGGTAGGACAACTTAATAACCTAGCAGTAGTCAAAGCCTTACGTGGAAAAGGGATAGGGCGAACACTTCTAATAGATACCTTACAGCGCATGATAAAAGCAGGATGTCAGCGGTCTGTACTCGAAGTGAGAATCTCAAATAAGCCTGCGATTTCATTGTACCAATCCATGGGATTTGAAAAATCTCATCTTAAAAAACAATATTATGAAAATGACGAAGATGCTTGGGCAATGATCAAGGAGTTTGAATGAGTAAAATCTTAGCGATTGAATCATCTTGTGATGATACAAGTATTTGCATTTTACAAGATGAAAAGGTTCTTTCCCTTGTAACGGCATCACAAATTGATCATCAACGATTTGGAGGCGTTTTTCCCGAACTTGCAAGTCGATTACACAGTGAAAAAATTAGTTTATTAATCATTCAAGCCTGTGAACAGGCTAACGTCACCTTATCCCAAATTGATGCGTTTGCTGCTACGGCTGGTCCAGGACTTATTGGTTCTTTACATATTGGTGTGATGGCTGCCAAAACACTCGCCTTTCGTTATCAAAAGCCATATATTCCGGTGCATCATCTTGCTGCCCATATTGAAGCAGCACGATTTGTTAACCCACTTGTGTATCCCGTCTTAGCGTTATTAGTCTCAGGTGGTCATACGATGCTTATTGAAATGGATCAACCTTTTTCCTATCACATATTAGGTCAAACACGGGATGATGCAGCTGGAGAGGCGTTTGATAAAGTGGCTCGTATGTTGGATTTACCGTATCCTGGTGGTCCTCTTATCGACCAAATAGCCCAAAAAGGCCATCCTCGATACGTGCTTCCTACACCTTTAAAAGATCAAGCGTTGGATTTTTCCTTTTCTGGATTAAAAACGAGTGTTCATACGATTCTTGAACATCTAAAACGATCAGGGGAAACGGTGGTCGTCGAAGATATGGCGTTTGCAGTGCAAGAGACGATTGTCAACACCCTCTTTTATAAAACAACGCAAGCCTTTGCTCAAAAACCTTACCAAACACTCGTGCTTGCAGGGGGTGTGGCGAGCAATCAAGGGTTAAGAGAAAAATTTACGACTTGGGCAAAAACGTCACACATCCATCTTTTGATTCCACCTCCATGGGCGTGTACGGACAATGGGGCGATGATTGCATTAGTAGCGTCCTCAATTTTACATAAGGGTGGTCAGGCACCCTTTGACCATAAAGTTCTACCAAATTGGTCCTTAACGGACTTTCATTTTGAGGTATAATATCGCTATGAAATTAAAGCAAACCCATTCGATACGTCAACTCTATGCTTCTTTTAACCAACTTGTTGAATCTCATGAGATCATTCGGATTAGTGGATGGATTCGTACGAATCGTCTAAGTGGTTCCATCGGATTTATTGAACTCAACGACGGCAGTGGATTTAAAAATATGCAAGCCGTGTATGATAAGCAACGCATCGATGATTTTGAAAATCTTAGTAAATGTGGAACGGGTTCTGCAATTACTTTAGAAGGAAAACTTATTGCCACTCCTACGATGAAACAACCCTTTGAACTTCATGTTGAATCGTTTGAAATTGTGGGTAAAGCAAGTGAAGAATACCCCTTACAAAAGAAACGTCACGGGTTTGATTTCTTACGTGAAATTGCTCACCTTCGTCCTCGAACGAATACGTTTACGGCGTTATACCGTTTGCGTTCAGTGGTTGCGATGGCCATTCATCAATTTTTTTATGATCGTGAGTTCGTATACGTTCACACTCCCATCCTTACCGGCAATGACGCCGAAGGCGCAGGACAAGCATTTCAGGTACTTGTTGATCCAAAGGATCCTACCGCTTTTTTTAAAAAACAAGCTTCTTTAACTGTTTCTGGACAGCTTCATGTCGAAGCTTTTTCTGAAGCGTTTAAAAAAGTGTATACCTTTGGTCCTACCTTTCGAGCCGAACCAAGTAACACAACGCGTCATGCTTCTGAATTTTGGATGATTGAACCCGAAATTTCTTTTGCAACATTAGACGATGATATGGAACTTATTGAAGCATGCGTTCGATATGTGATTGAGTTTACGATGAAGCATTGCCCTCATGAACTTGAATTTTTTAATACCTTTATCGATACACATTTAAAAGAACGATTAGAAACGGTCTTAAAGACCCCATTTGTTAAAATGACATACACTGAAGCCATTGTTAAACTTCAAGACGCAGTCAAAGAAGGTGTTACCTTTGAAAAAAGCGCCATCGTTTGGGGGATGGATTTACAAACCGAACATGAACGTTATCTTGCTGAACAACTTGTTAAAGGGCCGGTATTCCTTATCCATTATCCTAAAGAAATCAAAGCGTTTTATATGCGATTGAATGATGACAATAAAACGGTTGCAGCCTGTGATTTACTCGTTCCCGGGGTGGGTGAACTCGTGGGAGGGTCTCAACGGGAAGAGCGGCTTGATAAGCTTCAATCCCGTATGCAAGAGGAAGGCAACGAACATGAACTTCAATGGTACTTGGATATTCGTCGTTATGGAGGAACTCCTCATGCTGGATTTGGAATTGGTTTTGATCGTTTGTTAATGTATTTAACAGGGATGAGTAATATTCGGGATGTCCAACCATATCCACGAACACCCGGGAGCTTATTGTATTAATGCAACCTTTACCATACGAAGAGATTGAAAATAAAGACGTTGAGAAAGTGATGTATCAACGAAAAAAATTATCGATTCAACGATTAACTTTTTTGTTTTTTTTCGTTGATATCGTCTTAGCCGTGATGGTAATCATTGAATTGTTTCAATGGATTAACCGTCTTTCTAACTAAAGTTTTTTCGCGACTTCTTTTAACGATTTGGTAAACGAGATATTCGCATCACGATAAATACGTGTTGTGCGAGCATACAATGCTAAAACAGCGCGTACCGTCAACATAATTGCAATCAACGTCATAAAGAAAAGAAGATAAGAAATCATGGCTTCGGGAACAAAACGAGGACTGTTGAGAAGTGCAGGGAAATCCGAGGGAATCAGGACACCAAAAAACTCACTTCGAGGAATGTTTTCCCAATCAATAACGGGGAATAATGTATTGAAACCTCGATCTGTATAATCAAACAACGCATCAAAGGTGAAAGTTGAATCAAACCATTGTTGATATGCGAAAAAAATACCTACCACTAATGCTATGAGTAGATAAGGGAGAAAAAAATCTTTTAATGCATGACGATGACTCTTTTTGAGGGCAATTTTTTTGAATTGTTGCGGAGTAGTGACAATGCGAGTGTATACTAATTTCCACATATCAGCATCGACTTGTCTTTCTAACCGAGCGATATACCGTTCAAACAACCAACCGATACCACCAATTAAGGTGAAAAGTAATAACAGTATGCTTAAAAACCAGAATAAAATTTGATTTCGTTGGGTTGCACTAATCGGGGTTGATGCCAATACAGATAAAAGCATCATAAGGTTTTCTCTCCTGTTTCAGAAACCAATGGAGTTTCCCGATGCGCAGTTGGATGATTTCGTTGCATAAATTCATATCGAGTATTCGCTTTGAGATCCTCTTCAAAAGGGGAGAATACTCCTTGCCCTGAGAAAAACAAATAAACCGAATGTAGACTGGAAAATAAAAAAATCACGGTTCCGTAAATAAAAAAGAAGACAAAGACCAATGCAATAATCGGTGAACCAATAACATAGGCTACACCTATAAACGTTCGTTTAATAAATCCTGCAAGTTCTTTCATGCTTATTATTTTAGCCGATTTTCTCTTGAGATGGTGAATGACTTATGAATGTCATAACAAGTGCTAAAAAGGGTAACCATAATAGACTAATGGGAAATGCCCACAAGGCGGTATAAGTGGCAATGAGGGCGTGTGTGATTGGGTAGAATAAACCGAGTATGATCACAAAGTATTGCCATTTTTTACTTAGCGACAAGCCTACTTGGACCATATGTATTACCGAAAGAAACACTAGCGGACCTACTAACCATAAGAAAGGTAAGTCAAAAACGAGGTAAAGGAGGACATAGATTATCAATAAAACGAGGATTGAAAAGATGGAATTACGTGGACTAAATATATGCAATTTCGTTATTTTTTGCGATTGTAAAACGTATCGATAGACAATCCAGATTGTGAAAAATTGAAGTAAACTTGCAAGATATAAACCAAGATAAAACAGATTGACGTGGTCGTTGAGTGGAATTGAAAAAACTTGTTGGATCAACCCTGTGTAGTTAACATTGTAGAGTTGGTCGCTTAACCAATTGACACCCCAAAAAAGCATCATCTGAATGAGGGTTCCTCCTGCAAAAAGAATCGATTCGTGAAAGGGTGAAAGAGTGACAAAACCTAAATATAATCCTATAACCATGCTTGGAAATATAAACAGTAAAAACCAATCCCATGGCATCGCTAAAATCAATAATTGAATGAAGGATACCGAAAAAAAATAGAGCAACCATCCTTTCCATTGAGCGTGATAAATCACTTGAATCGAGAACAACGGAATGAAAAAAATTAAAAGGAAAGAAATTTGTGGAAATAACGAAGACCAACTCGTTAAAGCTACTTGTAAGGCTGTCATTAAGGCAGCAAAAGGTAGCGTATGTTGAAACGATTTATTCATTATCTTCATTATATCGTGTTCTGTACTCTGCTCGTCTTAGTTTCTTGTGAAACGTATCTGATTCGTCCCTTGCCTACCACTTTACTTTTCAATGATATTCAAATTGGGTATTTTCGATATCGTGAGTGTCGATTTGCTGACGAAGTTCAACCATGGATTGATACATATAAAGAACGCTTTATGTATTATAAATGGAGTGATTTGACCAATGAACCATTTCCCTCGCCTACCTTGCTGATTCAAGCAGAAGAAATAATATGTTTATATTCTGGCGTCAATGAAATAAAAAGTGCGTTTCTATCGCATCCATTTTTCCAATTTAATAATGGTTATTTGCCATTAAAATTGATAAAATAGAGAGGATGAAATCGTATTTAGATCAATTAAATGAACGACAAAAAGATGCGGTAACGACTGCTTATCAGCATGTACGAATCATTGCCGGTGCAGGTAGTGGTAAGACGCGGGTATTAACGTATCGTATTGCCTATTTGATGGAAGAACTTCACGTCTCACCCGATCGAATCTTAGCGATTACGTTTACGAATAAAGTTGCGAAAGAAATGCTTGAACGTGCAGAACAATTAGTTCCTCATGTCAAAGGGCATTTGCGTATCATGACTTATCATAGTTTTGCAGCACGGTTTTTACGACGTGAAATTGGTATTTTAAAATACCCTTTAAGTTTCACCATTATTGATGAAGATGATCAAGAAAAGTTAATTAAGACCATCGGGCTAGAGTTGGATATCCGTAAAAGTGATCCGCTCAATAAAAAGGCATTATCGTACATTCGTCAAATGAAAACCAAAGGCTTGTACCCAGAAGATATTTCGATCGTTCATGAACGATTTCCCCAAGAAAAGATGTGTTTGACCTATTATGAAAAATACCAAGAAAAGCTCCATCGCAATGCCAATGTTGATTTTGATGATTTGCTCATGATGACCTTAAAAATTTTAAAAGATTATCCTGCAATACGAGAAAAATGGCAGTCTCGATTTGATCATATTCTTATTGATGAATTTCAAGACACGAATGACGTTCAATATGAACTCGTATCATACTTGCTTCGACCTTCTGCGTGTCTCTATGTTGTGGGTGATCCAGATCAAACCATTTATACGTGGCGGGGGGCTAACCAAGATATCATCTTAAGTTTAGATAAACAATTTGAAATTGAAACGGTCATTCTTGATCAGAATT
Source organism: Bacillota bacterium (assembly GCA_030831415.1). Lineage (GTDB taxonomy): Bacteria > Bacillota_I > Bacilli_A > RFN20 > CAG-826 > UBA970. The sequence continues at coordinate 7,503 of JAURLC010000035.1, forward strand.
ATCGTTCGACCAAGACAATTCTTGATGTAGCTAACAAACTTATCGACTGTAACAAGCATCGTGTTAAAAAAGATTTATTTTCTACCCTTGGTGATGGCGAACCTATTCGTATTAAAAAACTCTTATCACAGGATGAGGAAGCGAGCGACATCGTCCAAGATATGTTATCCCGTCATCATCGAGGTAAAACCTATAAACAAATGGCCGTCTTGTATCGAGCCAACTATTTAACGTTACCCTTAGAAAAAATGTTAAATCGTTATTCAATTCCGTATCGTATTTTTGGTGGCATGCGCTTTTATCAACGTCAAGAAATCAAAGATGTTCTAGCCTATTTTCGCTTACTTGTAAATCCATTGGATGATGTGGCATTTGAACGCATTGTCAATGTTCCGCGTCGTGGCGTTGGAGATAAAGCGTGGGATAGTATCAAAGCATACGCAGCAGAAAAACAACTTGCGATTTTACCTGCCCTTTTGGATAAAGGAAAAACACTAGGGTTAAAAGGCAAAGTAGAAGATGCGATACAGTCACTTGTATCGACCATTGAAGCAACCCGTGTCAAATTAAAGGATCAATTAGAGATTTATTCTGAAGTTCTCCGTCAGTTTATTGATGATGTGGGTTATATGGCCTATTTAAAAGACTTAGATGAAGACGATCGTATTGATAACGTCCAAACGTTATTCCAAGATTTAGAACAATATCTTCATGAAAATCCTGAATCGGATTTTCAAACGTACATTGAAAATGTGGCCTTAACCTCCGCTCAAGATGAAATTGTGGATGCGGATTATGTATCGTTAATGACTGTCCACACTGCCAAAGGACTTGAATTTGATCATGTGTATGTCATGGCGCTTAATGAAGGGATTTTCCCTTCGATTCGCACGATGGATGATGATGCTTACATGGGTGTAGAAGAAGAGCGTCGTTTGTGCTATGTTGCTTTTACGCGCGCCAAAAAAACCTTATCTTTATCCTGCTCAGGAGATTATTCCTTTCAAATGGATGCGCGTTTGATTCCTTCGAGGTTTTTTAAAGAGGCAGGTCTAGAATTTCCGCGAACATCTCCTCTCCTTGATTCCTCTTCATCCCGTATGGGTCCCCGTCAACCGAGTGTCGCGTCCAGTTACCAAACGAATGCCCCAACCCAACAAACCTGGTCAATTGGTGATCGTCTTCATCACGAAGTGTTTGGATATGGTGATGTTCGTAAGGTGGTTGATCAAATGATTATTGAAGTGTATTTTGAGACGTTAGGATTAAAGAAATTGATGGGCAATCATCCTAAACTGAAAAAGGTGACGACATAGCATGGGTACTTTTGAAAGAATTCAAGAATTACGGGAAATCTTAACACGATTCAATCATGAGTATTATGTACTCAGTGAACCATCGGTTTCGGATGCAGTTTATGACAGTTACATGCAAGAACTCATGGATTTGGAACACCAACATCCTCAATTTGATGATCCGTATTCTCCTTCTAAACGGGTAGGGGGTAAGGTGATTGATACTTTTGAAAAAGTGACGCATCAACGCATGATGTTATCGCTTGCCAATGCATACAACCTAGCGGATTTAGAAGCCTTTGATGGACGCGTAAAACAATGGTTATCGTTACCGGAAAACGGAATGGTTCACTACGTATGTGAATTAAAAATTGATGGATTAGCGATGTCCTTGCTATATGAAAAAGGTCGGTTGGTGATGGGAGCAACTCGGGGGGATGGTACTGTAGGAGAAAACGTCACCCATAATATTAAAACGATCAAATCTATCCCGCTGTCGGTTCCTTTCGAGTATCCATTTGAAGTACGTGGAGAAGTTTTTATGAGTCGAGCTGTTTTTGCATCTTTAAATGAAAAACGTGCAAAAGACAATGAACCGTTATTAGCTAATCCCCGTAATGCTGCAAGTGGAAGTATGCGGCAATTGGATTCTTCGATAACGGCTAGTCGACAACTGGATATGTTTTGTTATTCCTTATTGCCTGAAGGGGCAATGGGTGTAACGACCCATCAAGCGTCTTTAGAAAAATTAAAGCACCTTGGCTTTAAAGTCAACGATGCATACCAAGTCGTTGAAGGAATCGATGCCGTTTGGAACTACATTGAAATGATGAAGGAAAAAAGACCTTCGCTAGCTTATGATATCGATGGCATTGTCATCAAAGTCGACACCCTCTCCTATCATGACCGATTGGGATATACCGCAAAGACACCTCGTTGGGCCATTGCGTACAAATTTCCTCCGGATTTAGTTCCTACGATTCTTGAAGATGTCTTTTTTACTGTTGGCCGTACAGGTAAAGTTACCCCCAATGCCGTTTAAACGCCTGTGTATGTTGCCGGGTCAAAGATTGCTAGAGCCACGTTGCATAATGAAGATTTCCTTTTAAGTAAAGATTTATATCAAGGAGATGAAGTGTTCATTCGCAAGGCCGGTGATGTCATCCCTGAAGTGGTGAGTGTTCACGCCCAAAAAAGACCAAAAGATGCCAAAAAAATAGAGATGATTACGCAGTGTCCGGTGTGCCATTCCACTTTAATCAAAATTGATGCGATGCATTTTTGTGCTAATGAGCTATGTCCTGCGCGTCAACAAGAAGCGCTAATTCATTATGTTAGTAAAGACGCGATGGATATTGAAGGACTTGGTGAACGTATTATTCAAGATTGGACTGAACGAGGATGGCTGACATCGTTTGGTGATCTGTATCGTATGTATCAACACCAGCAAGACGTCCTACAAACCGAAGGTTATGCTGAAAAATCTGTGGAACAGCTTTTTGCAGCGATTGAAAAAAGTAAGCAGCAAAGTTTGGAACGCTTATTGTTTGGGTTAGGGATTCCCGATGTAGGCGAAAAAACTGCCAAACAACTTGCTCGTCATTTTGAAACCTTAGAAGCATTAATGGAAGCTAGTGAGGATATGCTTGTTTCATTAGAAGACATCGGTCCAAAAACAGCCCAATCCTTACATGCTTTCTTTCATCATCCTAAAAACTTAAGCGTCATACAAGATTTGATCGCATTAGGTGTTAATGTTCGTTATTTAGGAAAAAAACCAACCTCCTCCTCCTTCTTTTCTGGAAAAACTGTTGTCATTACAGGATCGTTTGTCCAATTTAGTCGTCAAGCCTTAACCGCTTTGCTGGAAGA